>NZ_JBWLUX010000008.1:0-208355 GCF_057784315.1 Mesorhizobium sp. CNPSo 4684
GCGCAACATGATCGAGCGCTGCTTCAACAAGCTCAAGCACTTCAGACGCATAGCCACCCGATACGATCGGCGCGCCCTATACTTCCTCAGCTTCGTCCAGATCGCTTGCGCAATGCTATGGATGCGGTGAATGTCGATTCAGCCTAGAGCTATTCCAGGAAAAGTGTGTGCGGTTTTCCCGGGAAAAGCGCGTAGCGCTTTCCCTTGGGAATTGCGTCAAAATAAAGAGATAGAGCGGGTTCGCCGTTTCCGTGAAACGGTGAAACGCTCTAACGCGTGACAAACACCGTCACCAACGGCTTCTTGCCCCAGGCTTCGTTGGCGGCGCCGCGCACGGCGCGACGCACCGCTTCCTGCACCAGATCGAGGTCCTTGCGGCGCTGGCGCGGGATGGAGTCCACCGCGCCGACGGCCGCGTCGAGCATCAGATCTTCCATGTTCTCGCCACGGGCATCCGCCTCGGCGACGCCGATGGCGACCAGATCGGGATCGCCGGCAAGCTCATATTTGTCGTCGAGCACGACATTGACCGCGACATGGCCGGCGAACGACAACTTGCGCCGGTCGCGTATGCCCATCGCCTGGTCGGTACCGATCAGCCTGCCATCCTTGTAGATGCGGCCGAACGGCACCTGGTCGATGATGGTGGCGGGACCGGGAGCGAGCCGCAGCATGTCGCCGTCGCGCACCTGCGCCACCTGGCCGATACCGGAGGTCGACATCAGCGACCCCTGCGCCACCAGATGCGCGGCCTCGCCATGCACGGGAACGCCGATTTGCGGCCGCACCCACTCATACATCTTGCGCAATTCGCTGCGGCGCGGATGACCGGAGACATGCACCAGCGCGTCGCCGTCCTCGATGATCTTGATGCCGAGGTCGATCAGGCGGTTCTTGATCTCGAGGATCGCCTTCTCGTTGCCGGGGATGGTGCGCGAGGAAAACACCACCGTGTCGCCTGCCGTCAGAGACACCGATTTCATCTCTTCGCGCGACAGTTTTGCCAGTGCAGCCAGAGGTTCGCCCTGGCTGCCGGTGCAGATGATGACCAGGTTTTCGCGCGGGATGAAACCGAAGTCTTCTTCGGCGATGAACTCGGGCAACCCGTCCATGTAGCCGAGTTCACCGGCGACATCGATGACGCGCTTCAGCGAGCGTCCGAGCACCAGGCACTGCCGGCCGGCATCGCGCGCCGCCTTGGCGATCGAGACGATGCGCCCGACATTGGAGGAGAAGGTGGTGACGGCGACGCGGCCGACGGCACTCTGGATGACGCCCCTGAGACCCTCGCCAACCGCCACTTCCGATGGCGATTCGCCTTCCCGCAACGCATTGGTGGAATCGCAGATCAGCGCCAGCACGCCCTTGTCGCCATAAGCGCGGAAACGCGCCTCGTCGGTTTTGGGACCGATCGTCGGCTCCGGATCGATCTTCCAGTCGCCGGTATGGATGACCGTGCCGGCCGGCGAGGTAATCGCCAGCGACATCGGCTCGGGGATCGAATGCGCCACCGGAATGGCCTCGATCTCGAACGGACCGACGGTGAATTTTTCGCCTGCCCGGTAGATCGTCACCGGGATTTTCGGCGCGCCCTGCTCGCCCTGGCGCTTTGCGTCCAGCAGGCCGGCGCTGAACGGCGTCATCCACACCGGTGCCTTCAGTTTTGGCCAGGTGTCGAGCAGCGCGCCGTAATGGTCTTCATGCGCATGGGTGATGATGATGCCGCGCAGGCCGGCGAGGTTCTCCTCGATGAAGCGCGTATCAGGCAGGATCAGGTCGACGCCCGGATGCGCCGCATCGGGAAAGGTCACGCCGACATCGACGACGATCCATTCGCGCGCACTGGGCGGGCCGTAGCCGTAAAGGGCGAAGTTCATGCCGATCTCGCCGACGCCGCCGAGCGGCACGAAGACGAGTTCGGCGTTTTGCGCTTTCGCCATCAATTTTCCCTTCCCGGCCCTTGCGGCCAGCCCCTTAAACAATTCCAGGAAAAGTGTGTAACGGTTTTCCCACAGGAATTGCGCACAACAATCAGACTCTTGCCGACGCGACCGCGCCGAAATGCACGTCGCCGGCGGCTACCGTCACAACCGACCCCTCGTCATCGCGGATCACGAAACGGCAGTCCGCGTCAATGGTCTCGAAGGTACCGCGCACCACATTCCCGTCAATCCTGACAGCAACCTCGCCGCCAAGCCCCGCTGCGCGCGCCAGCCAGCGCCGCCGGATGGCATCGAGCCCGCGTCCTTCGTCCCACAGCCGCGCATTGTCGGTCCAGGCATCGGACAGCGCCAAAAACAGCGTTTCGGCATCGGATGTCGCGCCAAGCGCCAGAAGCGATGTCGCCGGATACGGCATATCAGTGGGATGCGCCACCACATTGACGCCGATGCCGACCGCCACCGCGAAGCGGCCGCCGTCGAGAATGGCCGATTCCAGCAGGATGCCGGCAAGCTTGGCGCCGGAGGCCAGCACATCGTTCGGCCATTTCAGCTCGAAGCGGTTGCGGCCCTCATTGGCACCGTCGAGGCCGATGGCGATCCTGCCCTTCGGCACGACGGCGTCGAGCGCGTCCGCCAGCGACAGGCCGGCGACGAAGCCGAGTGTTGCCGCTAGACGCAACTCACCGCCGGTGATGACGAGCAAAGTCGCGGCCAGATTGCCTTCGGGCGATACCCAGGCTCGACCCCGCCGGCCGCGCCCGCTTTCCTGCTTTTTGGAAACGACCCACAATTTGCCGGGGTCACCTGCCCTGGCATGGTCCAGCGCCACCGTGTTGGTGGAGCCGATACTGTCATGGGCCTCGAGCCGGAACCCTTCCGTCTCAGAGGTTGGAGCCAGCCGAAATGCCATCCCGCTCAGAAAAATGTCTTGGCGGCGGCTTCGGCGTAGGTCGCGATCGGACCGCCGATCAGCACATAGAACAGCACGAAAGCGCCGGAGACGCCGAGCACGAGGCGCAGTTCACTGGCCATCGGCACGAAGCCGCCCGCCGGTTCGTCGAACCACATGATCTTGATGATGCGCAGATAGTAATAGGCGCCCACGACCGAAGCCAGCACGCCGATGATCGCCAGCGCGTAAAGATTGGCGTTGATGGCGGCGAGGAAGACGTACCACTTCCCCCAGAAGCCGGCGAGCGGCGGGATGCCGGCCAGCGAGAACATCAATATGGTCAGGATCGTCGCCATGATCGGGTTGGTCGACGAGAGACCGGCGAGATCGCTGATCTGCTCGACATTGCCTTCCTTGCGCCGCATGGCGAGGATGAAGGCGAAGGTGCCGAGCGTCATCACCAGATAGATCAGCATGTAGATGGCGACGCCGCGCACACCGGCCTCGCTGTTGGCCGCAAGACCGACCAGCGCATAGCCCATATGGCCGATCGAGGAGTACGCCATCAGTCGCTTGATGTTGGTCTGGCCGATGGCGGCAAAGGCGCCGAGCGCCATCGAGGCGATCGAGATGAAGACGACGATCTGCTGCCAGTCGGCAGCGATCGGCTTGAACGCGCCCATGGTGACGCGCACGATCAGCGCCATCGCCGCCATCTTGGGGGCTGCCGCCAGGAAGGCGGTGACCGGCGTCGGTGCGCCCTCATAAACATCCGGCGTCCACATATGGAACGGCACCGCCGAGATCTTGAAGGCGAGGCCGGCCAGCACGAAGACCAGGCCGACGACGAGGCCAAGCTGGCGTTCGCCGCTGCCGAGTGCGGAGGCAATTTCCTGGAAGCCGACATTGCCGGTGTAGCCGTAGACCAGGCTGATGCCATAGAGCAGCATGCCCGACGACAGCGCGCCGAGCACGAAGTACTTCAGGCCGGCCTCGGTCGAGCGCAGATTGTCGCGGTTGATCGCCGCCAGCACGTAGATCGCCAGCGATTGCAGTTCGAGGCCGAGATAGAGCCCGATCATGCCGTTGGCCGAGATCATCAGCATCATGCCGAGCGTGCAGAGCAGGATCAGCACCGGGTATTCGAACTTGTCGAAATGCTCCTGCTTGGCAAAGCGCATCGACATCACCAGCGTTACCGCCGAACCAACGAGCGACAGCACCTTCATGAAGCGGGAGAAAGGATCCTGGATAAAGGCGTTGCCGTAGGCGCTGCCCTGCCCCGTGGAAAAGACCAGCCATATGCCTGATATCACCAGCACGGCGACGGCAAGGCCGGTCACCATGTTGACGGCGTTGGCGCGCGAATAGGCGCCGACCATCAACAGCGCCAGCGCGCCGATGGCGAGGATCAGCTCCGGCGTCGAGAGTGAAAGGCTGGAATAAAGGTCCGGCGTCATGGTTCGCAAAACCTCTGGTCAGTTCGCCGCCGCGGTCTGCGCGGCGCCGATGGATGCGGTGACATTGGTGACGAGCGCCTTGACCGACTGGGCCGTGGCATCGAAGACGGGAGCGGGATAGACGCCGAAGAAGATGACCAGCACGACCAGCGGGTAGATGATCGCCTTCTCGCGCGTCGAGAGATCAAGCAGGCCCTTCAGGCTTTCCTTGGTCAGCGCGCCGAAGATCACCCGGCGGTAGAGCCAGAGCGCGTATGCCGCCGACAGGATAACGCCGGTGGCGGCGAAGAACGCCACCCAGGTGTTGACCTTGAACACGCCGAGCATGGTCAGGAATTCGCCGACGAAGCCTGAGGTGCCGGGCAGGCCGACATTGGCCATGGTGAAGACCATGAACACGGTGGCGTATTTCGGCATGTTGTTGACCAGGCCGCCATAGGCGTCGATCTCGCGTGTGTGCATGCGGTCGTAGATGACGCCGACGCACAGGAACAGCGCGCCGGACACGAGGCCGTGGCTGAGCATCTGGAAGATGGCGCCCTGCACGCCTTCCTGGTTCATGGCGAAGATGCCCATGGTGACGAAGCCCATATGGGCGACCGAGGAATAGGCGATCAGCTTCTTCATGTCCTCCTGCATCAGCGCCACCAGCGACGTGTAGATGATGGCGACGACCGACAGTGTGAACACCAGTGGCGCAAACATCTCCGACGCCAGCGGGAACATCGGCAGCGAGAAGCGCAGGAAGCCGTATCCGCCCATTTTGAGCAGGATGGCAGCCAGGATCACCGAGCCCGCCGTCGGCGCCTCGACGTGCGCGTCCGGTAGCCAGGTGTGCACCGGCCACATCGGCATCTTCACGGCGAAAGAAGCGAAGAAGGCGAGCCATAGCCATGTCTGCATGCTGGCCGGGAAATTGTGGGTCAAAAGCGTCGGGATGTCGGTGGTGCCGGACTGGAAGAACATCGCCATGACGGCGAGCAGCATCAGCACCGAGCCGGCCAGCGTATAGAGGAAGAACTTGAACGAGGCATAGACGCGGCGCTTGCCGCCCCAGACGCCGATAATGATGAACATCGGGATCAGGCCGGCTTCAAAGAAGACGTAGAACAGCACGATGTCGAGCGCGCAGAACACGCCGATCATCAGCGTTTCCAGGAGCAGGAAGGCGATCATGTAGGCCTTGACGCGCTTGTCGATCGCTTCCCACGACGCCAGGATGCAGAGCGGCATCAGGAACGTCGTCAGGATGACGAACAGCATCGAAATGCCGTCGACGCCCATATGGTAGGAAATGCCGGAATCCAGCCAGGCGAACTTCTCGACGAACTGGAAGCCGGCCTGCGAATTGTCGAAGCCGGTCCAGATGAACAGCGAGATGATGAAGGTGGCCGCGGTAGTGATGAACGCGATGGCGCGGATATTGCGGCGTGCGTTTTCGCTGTCGTCCCTGATGAACAGGATCAGCAGCACACCAACCAGCGGCAGGAAGGTGACCAGCGAGAGGATTGGCCAGGCGGTCATCAGAGCATCATCCAGGTGACGAGTGCGGCCACGCCGATCAGCATGGCGAAGGCGTAGTGATAGAGGTAGCCGGTCTGCAGCTTGACGACGCGGTTGGTGACGTCGACGACGCGCGCCGAAACGCCGTCCGGCCCGAGCCCGTCGATGATGGTGCCGTCGCCGGTCTTCCACAGGAACCTGCCCAGCGCCTTGGCCGGCCGCACGAACAGGACGTCGTAGAGCTCGTCGAAATACCACTTGTTGAGCAGGAAGGCATAGAGCAGGCGATGGTTGGCGGCGACACTCCGGGGCAGTTCCGGCGAGCGTATGTAGAACTTCCAGGCGACGGCAAAGCCGATGACCATGGCGACGAACGGTGCCAGCTCGACCCACAGCGGCAATTCGTGGATATCGTGCAGGATGTGGTTGTCCGGCAGCGTGAACAGCGACGCCTTCCAGAACTCGGCATAGCCCTCGCCGATGAAGGCGCCATGGAAGATGATGCCGGCAAACAGCGCACCCGCGGCCAGGATGAACAGCGGCACCAGCATCACCGGCGGTGATTCATGGACATGGTGCATGACGTCGTGGCTCGCCCGCGGCTCACCGTGGAAGGTCATGAAGATCAGCCGCCAGGAATAGAACGAGGTGAAGCAGGCGGCGATGACCAGGAGGATGAAGGCGAGGCCGGCAACCGAATTGTGCCCGGCAAAGGCAGCCTCGATGATGGCATCCTTGGAGAAGAAGCCGGCGGTGCCGATGACGGTCACCGGAATGCCGACGCCGGTCAGCGCCAGCGTGCCGATCACCATCATCCAGTAGGTCTTCGGAATGAGCTTCCGCAGGCCTCCCATCTTGCGCATGTCCTGTTCGTCGGAGACGGCATGGATGACCGAGCCCGAACCGAGGAACAGCAGCGCCTTGAAGAAGGCGTGCGTGAACAGATGGAAGATGGCGGCGCCATAGGCGCCGACGCCGAGCGCGACGAACATGTAGCCGAGCTGCGAGCAGGTCGAATAGGCGATGACGCGCTTGATGTCGTTCTGCACCAGGCCAACGGTCGCCGCGAAGAAGGCGGTGAAGGCGCCGATAAAGGTGACCACCGTCAGCGCCGAATGCGACAGCTCGAACAGCGGCGACAGGCGCGCCAGCATGAACACGCCGGCCGTGACCATTGTGGCGGCATGGATGAGGGCGGAGACCGGCGTCGGGCCTTCCATGGCGTCCGGCAGCCAGGTGTGCAGCGGCACCTGCGCCGACTTGCCCATAGCGCCCATGAACAGCAGCAGGCAGACGATGGTCATGGCCGAGTGCTTGTCGAGCGCGTAGCCAAGGAAGGTGAGAACGGCAGCACCGTGCTCAGCGCCTTCGGTCGGAATGAACGTCGCGGCATTGGCGAAGATGGTGCCGAGATTGACCGAGCCGAACAAAACGAAGACGCCGAAAATGCCCAGCGCGAAGCCGAAATCGCCGACGCGGTTGACGATGAAGGCCTTGATGGCCGCGGCATTGGCCGACGGCTTCTTGTACCAGAAGCCAATCAGCAGGTAGGAAGCGAGACCGACGCCCTCCCAGCCGAAGAACATCTGCACCAGATTGTCGGCCGTCACCAGCATCAGCATGGCGAAGGTGAACAGCGACAGATAGGCAAAGAAGCGCGGCCGGTTCGGGTCGTGGTGCATGTAGCCGATCGAATAGATGTGAACCAGCGCGGACACCGTGTTGACGACCACAAGCATGACCACCGTCAGCGTGTCGATCCTGAGCGCCCAGGAGGCGTCCAGCCCGCCCGACTGGATCCAGCGCAGCACCGGCACGGTGAACACCTCGCCCTCGCCGAAGCCGACGGAGAAGAAGGCGACCCAGGACAGCACGGCTGAAATCACCAGGAAGCCCGAGGTGATGTATTCCGATGCCTTGGCGCCGAGCGAATTGCCGAACAGGCCGACAATCAGGAAGCCCAGCAGCGGAAGGAAGACGATCGCTTGATACATAACTGCCTCGTCAACCCTTCATCTGGTTCACGTCTTCGACCGCGATCGAGCCGCGGTTGCGGAAGAAGACGACAAGAATGGCAAGACCGATGGCCGCTTCAGCGGCCGCGACCGTCAGCACGAACAGCGCAAACACCTGTCCGACGAGATCGCCGAGTGCGGCCGAGAAGGCGACGAAATTGATGTTGACCGCCAAAAGGATCAACTCGATCGACATCAGGATGACGATGATGTTGCGGCGGTTCAGGAAGATGCCGAACACGCCGAGCGTGAACAGGATCGCCGAGACGGTGAGGTAATGTGCGATGCCGACGACCATCTCAGAGCCCCTCGCCCGACTTGACCTTGCGGATTTCCATGCCCGTCGCCGGCGTGCGGCCAACCTGGGCTGCGATCGACTGCCGCTTGACCCCTTCCTTGTGGCGCAGCGTCAAGACGATCGCGCCGATCATGGCGACCAGCAGGATGAGGCCCGAAATCTGGAAGTAGTAGAGATAGTCGGTATAGAGGATGTCGCCGAGGGCGGCGGTGTTGGTCCGTGCGGCGAGGTCCGGGATCGGCTTTGAGACCGTCGACGCCAGCTGCGGCGCGAATGTGTAACCGCCAAGCACCACGATCAGCTCCGCCGCCAGGATCAGCCCGACCATCGCGCCGATCGGCGCATATTGCAGAGCGCCCTCCTTCATCTCGGCGAAGTCGACATCGAGCATCATGACGACGAACAGGAACAGCACCATCACGGCGCCGACATAGACGACGAGCAGGATCATCGCCAGGAACTCGGCGCCGGTCAGCATGAACAGGCCGGCAGCGTTGAAGAAGGTCAGGATCAGGAACAGCACGGAATGCACAGGGTTACGCGCCGAAATGACCATGAAGGCCGACGCCACCGCGACAAAGGCGAAGAGGTAGAAAAAGGCCGCCTCTAGTCCACTCAGCATTGGGGATCCCCGGGTTCCTGTCCGAAACAGGACATCCGTCCTGTTCGATGTTTGCGACCGCCTCCGGCCGGCAAGTTGCGTTGTCCTTAGACGAGGCCCCTCGCCCCGTCCATGCGTCAAATGTCAGCGGTAGGGCGAGTCCAGCGAGATGTTGCGCGCCAGTTCGCGCTCCCACCGGTCGCCATTCGCCAGCAGCCTGTCCTTGTCATAGTAAAGCTCCTCGCGCGTCTCCGTCGCGAATTCGAAATTCGGTCCCTCGACGATAGCGTCGACCGGGCAGGCTTCCTGGCAGAAGCCGCAATAGATGCACTTCACCATGTCGATGTCGTAGCGCACGGTACGGCGCGTGCCGTCATTGCGGCGCGGGCCGGCCTCGATGGTGATCGCCTGCGCCGGACAGATCGCTTCGCACAGCTTGCAGGCAATGCAGCGTTCCTCGCCATTGGGATAGCGGCGCAGCGCATGCTCGCCCCGGAAGCGCGGGCTGACCGGCCCCTTCTCGTGCGGATAGTTGATCGTCTCCTTCGGCGCGAAGAACTGGCGCATCGACAGGAAGAAGGCGCTGACGAAATCCTGCAGCAGCAGCGATTTGGCGGCTTGGCCAAGAGCGGACATCACGCAAACCCCGTGATCTTGAGAAAGGCGGCGACGATCACCACCATCGCCAGCGAGATCGGCAGGAAGACTTTCCAGCCCAGGCGCATCAGCTGGTCGTAGCGGTAGCGCGGCACGAAAGCCTTCACCATCGAGAACATGAAGAACATCAGGCAGATCTTGAGCACGAACCAGATCACGCCGGGCACCCAGGTGAAGGGCGCGAAATCGAAGGGTGGCAGCCAGCCGCCGAGGAATAGGATGGTGGCCAGCGCGCACATCAGCACCACGGCGACATATTCGCCGAGGAAGAACAAAAGGAACGGCGTCGAGGAGTATTCGACCATATGGCCGGCGACGAGTTCCGACTCGGCTTCCACCAGATCGAAGGGCGGGCGGTTCGTCTCGGCCAGCGCCGAGATGAAAAAGATGACGAACATCGGGAACAGCGCCAGCCAGTGCCAGTCGAGGAAGCTGTTGGGCAGGCCAAGCCTGGTGCCCAGCCCGTCTTGCTGCGACATCACGATGTCCGACAGGTTGAGCGAGCCGACGCAAAGCAGCACGGTGACGATGACGAAGCCGATCGAGACTTCGTAGGACACCATCTGCGCCGCCGAGCGCAGCGCACCGAGGAACGGGTATTTCGAATTGGACGCCCAGCCGCCCATGATGACGCCATAGACCTCGAGCGAGGAGATAGCGAAGACGTAGAGGATGCCGACATTGATGTTGGCGATTGCCCAGCCGGCATGGACGGGAATAACCGCCCAGGCAGAGATCGCCAGCACCGCCGACACCAGCGGCGCCAGCAGGAACACGCCCTTGTTGGCGCCGGATGGAATGACCGGCTCCTTGAAGACGAACTTCAACAGATCGGCGAAAGCCTGCAGCGTGCCCCATGGGCCGACGACGTTCGGGCCGCGGCGCAGCTGCACCGCCGCCCAGATCTTGCGGTCGGCGTAAAGCAGGTAGGCGACCCCGATCAGCAAAACGACGATCAGCACGACCGACTTCAAGAGGATGATCAGCGTCGGCAGCACGTAGAAGGAGAAGAAAGTGTCCATGTCTACTCTGCCGCCTGCCTGAAGCCGTTTTTCGCCAGCGCCGAGCACTCAGCCATTACGGCCGACGCCCGCGCGATCGGGTTGGTCAGATAGAAGTCCGTGACCGGCGAGGTGAAAGTGCCCTTGTTCAGCCGCCCGCCGAGCTTCGCCACCTTGGCGATGTCGTCGGCGTTACCGGCCTCGACATGATCGATGCGGGCGAGATGCGGGTATTCGCCATAGAGCTTGGCGCGCAGCTGCTGCAGCGAATCGAACGGCAGCTTCTTGCCGAGCACATCCGACAGTGCCCTGAGAATCGCCCAGTCCTCGCGCGCATCGCCCGGCGCGAAGCCGGCGCGGTTGGTTTGCTGCACGCGTCCCTCGGTGTTGACATAGGTGCCCGACTTTTCGGTGTAGGCAGCGCCCGGCAGGATGACGTTGGCGCGGTGCGCGCCGGCGTCGCCATGGGTGCCGATATAGACGACGAAGGCCCCGCCGGTCTTGCCCATGTCGATCTCGTCGGCGCCGAGCAGGAACAGCACGTCGCTGTCGCCGAGCATGCCGGCGACATTCTTGCCTCCCTCGCCCGGCACGAAGCCGACATCGAGGCCGCCGACGCGGCCGGCCGCATTGTGCAGTACCGCAAAGCCGTTCCAGTCGGCGCGGGCAGCGTTGACGGCAGCGGCGAGCTTTGCTGCCTGGCCGAGGACCGCAGCGCCGTCGGCGCGCGCGAGCGCGCCCTGACCGACAATGATCAGCGGATGCGTCGCCTTCTTCAGCACCTGGAAGAACTTGCCATTGCCGTCGGCCAGATCCTTCAGCGATTCCGGGCCGGCGCCGAGCTGTTCGTAATCGTAGCGTGTGTCGCCAACCTCGCCGATGACGCCGACCGGCAGATTGCCGATGCGCCAGCGCTTGCGGATGCGGGCGTTGAGCACCGACGCTTCGAAGCGCGGATTGGCGCCGATGATCAGCACCGCATCGGCCTGCTCGATGCCCTCGATGGTCGGATTGAAGATGTAGCTGGCGCGGCCAAGCGCCGGATCGAGTGCGGCGCCATCCTGGCGGCAGTCGATGTTCTTCGAGCCCAGCGCAGCCATAAGCTGCTTCAGCGCGTAGATTTCCTCAACCGCCGCGAGATCGCCGGCAATGGCGCCGATCTTCTCCGGCGCAGCCCTCGACACCGCATCCTTGATCGCCGCGAAGGCCTCGGCCCAGCTGGCGGGAGCAAGCTTGCCGTCCTTGCGCACATAGGGGCGGTCGAGGCGCTGCGTGCGCAGCCCATCCCAGATGAAGCGGGTCTTGTCGGAAATCCACTCCTCGTTCACCGCTTCGTTGACGCGCGGCAGGATGCGCATCACTTCCCGGCCGCGGCTATCAACGCGGATCGCCGAGCCGACGGCGTCCATGACGTCGATGGATTCGGTCTTGGTCAGCTCCCACGGCCGCGCCTGGAAGGCGAAAGGCTTCGAGGTCAGCGCGCCGACCGGGCAGAGATCGATGACATTGCCCTGCAACTCCGAGGTCATCGCGCTTTCGAGATAGGTGGTGATCTCGGCGTCCTCGCCGCGGCCGATCAGGCCGAGCTCGGAAATGCCGGCGACTTCCGTGGTGAAGCGGACGCAGCGCGTGCAGTGGATGCAGCGGTTCATCACCGTCTTGACCAGCGGGCCGATATACTTGTCTTCGACCGCGCGCTTGTTCTCGTGATAGCGCGAGGAATCGACGCCGAAGGCCATTGCCTGGTCCTGCAGGTCGCACTCGCCGCCCTGGTCGCAGATCGGGCAATCCAGCGGATGGTTGATCAGCAGGAACTCCATCACGCCTTCCCGGGCCTTCTTGACCATCGGCGTGTTGGTGAAGATTTCCGGCGGCTCGCCGTTCGGGCCGGGGCGCAGGTCGCGCACGCCCATGGCGCAGGAAGCCTGCGGCTTGGGCGGCCCGCCCTTCACCTCGATCAGGCACATGCGGCAATTGCCGGCGATCGACAGCCGCTCATGGAAGCAGAAGCGCGGCACTTCCGCGCCGGCGTCCTCGGCCGCCTGCAGCAGCGTATAGTGGTCGGGTACAGTGATCTCTTTCCCGTCGACCTTGAGCTTTGCCATCAATTGCCCCCGGCGGTCTGCGCCGTCTCATATGCCTGAAACAGATCGCTCAACTTGATGCCATTGATCATCATGCCGGCGAGTTCAGCGTTTTCTATCTTCAAATTGCTCATATTCACATCGCTGAAACACGCGTTCGAGAGGTTCGCGTCTTCCACCAGGACGGCCGACAGGTTGACGTTGTGAAACTGCGTGTTCGACAGGTTCACATCGTCAAATCTGGAGTCGCTGACGATGGCATTGCGCACATCGAGAACTTCGCTCCTGTCGTGGACATCCATGCTTGCCCCCTTACCTCTTCGCCTTGGCGGCGAGCGTCAGCGCCGCCGCCTGGCGGGTCCACTCGTCGCGGCCGACGCGGCCCTTGAGCGACAGGTAATCCTCGATCCAGGCGATCTCTTCCGGCGTCCATGCGGCGATCTGGGCAAAGGTCCAGATGCCGAGGCCGTTCAGCACCTTTTCCAGCTTCGGCCCGACGCCCGCTATCGCCTTGAGATCAGACGGCTTGGACGGACGCGCTATCGTCTTGGGCTGCCTGAAATCCTCCGGCATCAATCCAGTCGTCGCGTCTTCGGCGACCGGATCCGCCTTCTCCGGCTCGGCATCGGCGGTGCGGGCGGCAATATCGGTCACGTCCTGCGCAAAAGTCTGCGCCTCGGCGATCAGGGTTTTGGTCGCCGCGCGCGCCTTGGTGGCGGGGGCTGTCTCCGAATAACGCTCGGCGCGCTGCTCGAAATCGTCGATGATCGGCTGGAAAATCCGCTGTGATGTCTCGACAGCACCCGACCATGCGCCAAGCCACACGCCAAAGGCATGGTTGGCGAGGCCAAAGCCAAGCGCCGACATGGCGGCGGCACCGGCCACAGGATGCGCGAGAAGGTTGACGGCGCTGGCCATCTCCTTCGGCATCATTCTGGTCAGGTCGCGGTTCATTTTCTCAAATTCATCCAATTTGGGCATCAAAGGGTTCGAATACGGCGCCATAGAAATCTCCTGGTCGTTTCTTCGTCTGCCCCGCCCCGATATGTCAGTCCCGGGCTTGCGCCCGTATTTCAAATCTATTCCGCCGCCACCATCACCGGCTCGGCCCGGTGCGCGTTGCGCGAAAACTCGTCGATGCGCCGCTCCACCTCGCCGCGGAAATGCCGCATCAGCCCCTGGATCGGCCATGCCGCCGCGTCGCCCAGCGCGCAGATCGTATGGCCTTCCACCTGCTTGGTGACGTCGAGCAGCATGTCGATCTCGCGCTTCTGCGCCTCGCCGCGCACCAGCCGTTCCATCACCCGCCACATCCAGCCGGTGCCTTCGCGGCACGGCGTGCACTGGCCGCAGCTTTCATGCTTGTAGAAATAGGAAAGCCGGGCGATCGCCTTCACGATATCGGTCGACTTGTCCATGACGATGACAGCTGCTGTGCCGAGGCCCGATTTGAGGTCGCGAAGCGCGTCGAAATCCATCGGCGCATCGATGATCTGTTCGGCCGGCACCAGCGGCACTGAAGCGCCACCCGGAATGACCGCAAGCAGATTGTCCCAGCCGCCGCGAATGCCGCCGCAATGCGTCTCGATCAGCTCGCGGAACGGGATCGACATCGCCTCTTCGACGGTGCACGGATTGTTGACGTGACCGGAGATGCAAAACAGCTTGGTGCCGACATTGTTGGGCCGGCCGAAGGACGAGAACCAGGCCGCACCACGGCGCAGAATGGTCGGCGCCACCGCGATCGACTCGACATTGTTCACGGTTGTCGGACAACCGTACAAGCCGACATTGGCCGGGAATGGCGGCTTCAGCCGCGGCTGGCCCTTCTTGCCTTCGAGGCTTTCGAGCAGCGCTGTCTCCTCGCCGCAGATGTAGGCGCCGGCGCCGTGATGCATGTAGATGTCGAAATCGTAGCCGGACGTGTTGTTCTTGCCGATCAGCTTGGCCTCATAGGCCTCGTCGATGGCGCGCTGCAGCGCCTCGCGCTCCCTGACGAACTCGCCGCGCACATAGATGTAGGCGGCGACCGCGCCCATGGCGAAGCCGGCAATGAACGAGCCCTCGACCAGCGTGTGCGGATCGTTGCGCAATATGTCGCGGTCCTTGCACGTGCCGGGCTCGGATTCGTCGGCATTAACAACGAGATAGCTCGGCCTTCCGTCGCTCTGCTTGGGCATGAACGACCATTTCAGCCCGGTCGGGAAGCCGGCGCCGCCACGGCCGCGCAGGCCCGACGCCTTCATCTCGTTGACGATCCACTCGCGCCCCTTGGCGATGATGCCGGGCGTGTTGTCCCAAGCGCCGCGCGCCATGGCGCCGGCCAGCGACTTGTCGAAGAGGCCGTAGATGTTGTTGAAGATGCGGTCTTGATCCTGAAGCATGTTTCGTCCCTCAGACCGGCTTCTTGCCGAAGACGCGGATGTATTCGGCGACGCCGCCCTTGGCGAGCGCCTTGGCTTGGCCGACCCAGTCGTCGCGGTCGATGCGGCCACTGAAGGCGAGATAGCCGTCCATCCAGTCGCGCTCGGCCTTCTTCCACGAAGCGACCTGCGCGAAGGTGAAGATGCCCAGAGTGTGCAGGATGCCCTCGATCTTCGGACCGACGCCCGAGATCAGCTTGAGATCATCGACTGCGACCGGCCTGTCGATGCCAGCGGGACGGTTCTTGTCTTTGAGCGACGGTTTTGCCGGCTTGGCGGCTGGAATCTTGACTTCCGGCGCCTTGAAGGCAGTCGTAGGCTCGGCTTTGTTCCTGGGGCCGCTACGCTGTTTCGAGACCTCCTCGACTTCCGGCGCAGCCAGGTTGGCATTGGCAGCCGAATGCAGCGGTGCGGCAACGCTCGCTGCTTTTTCCACCTCGGGCGCGACCTTGACCGGCGATGGCGACTTCAGAGCCGGACTGGTCTCTGGAGCATCGGTCTTTGGCTTGCCGGCCTTGGACGGCGCAACTGGCGCTGCGGCCGCCGCCTGCGAAACCGTAGCGGCCGGCGCAACTGCGGCTGGCGCCGCTTTGGCAGCCTTGGTCGCCGCTTTGGCTTCCTTGTCGCGCGTCGCCTTGAGGATCGCCTTTTCGCTCTTCAGCGTCGTCAGGCCGGGGGCCGGCTCCGAGCCGGTGCGGCCATTCTGCGGTCCTGTGGGAACCGTGGCACCCTTGCCCGCATCGTAGAGATCGATGATTTCAGCGAGCCGCTCCGGCGTCAAATCCTCGAACGTATCCTTGAAGACCATCACCATCGGCGCGTTGACGCAGGCGCCGAGGCACTCGACCTCCTCCCACGACAGCGTGCCCTTGTCGTTGGTGTGGAACTGGTCGTGGTGGATTTTGGAGCGGCACACATCCATCAGCGCTTCCGAGCCGCGCAGCATGCAGGGCGTGGTGCCACAGACCTGGATATGCGCGCGCGTGCCGACCGGATTGAGCTGGTACTGCGTGTAGAAGGTCGCAACCTCAAGCCCACGGATGCGCGGCATGCCGAGCATGTCGGAAATAGTCTCGATCGCCGCCTTGGTGACCCAGCCTTCCTGCTCCTGCGCGATCATCAGCAAGGGAATGATCGCCGACTGCTCGCGACCCTTCGGATATTTCTTGATCCATTGCTTGGCCGCTGCCGCATTCGCCCGGTTGAAGGCGAAGGAGGCTGGCTGGACGCTGGCTTCTGCGAGACGGCGAACTGACATTTAGCGATCGACCTCACCAAACACGATGTCGAGGGAGCCGAGAACGGCGGTGACGTCGGCCAGCATGTGGCCACGGCAGAGGAAATCCATGGCCTGCAGATGCGCGAAGCCCGGCGCGCGCAGCTTGCAGCGGTACGGCTTGTTGGTGCCGTCGGAGACGAGATAGACGCCGAACTCGCCCTTTGGCGCTTCGACAGCCGCATAAACCTCGCCGGCCGGCACGCGATAGCCTTCGGTGTAGAGCTTGAAGTGGTGGATCAGCGCTTCCATCGAGCGCTTCATCGCCTGGCGCTTGGGCGGCACCACCTTGCCGTCGAGGTTCGATACCGGGCCGGTGCTTTCCTTGCCGAGCAACAGATCGACGCACTGGCGCATGATCTTGGCCGACTGGCGCATCTCTTCCATGCGCACCAGATAACGGTCGTAGCAGTCGCCGTTCTTGCCGATCGGGATGTCGAAATCCATCTCGGGATAGCATTCATAGGGCTGCGACTTGCGCAAATCCCAGGCAGCACCCGAGCCGCGCACCATGACGCCGGAAAAACCCCAGGCCCAGGCATCGGCCAGCGACACCGTGCCGATATCGACATTGCGCTGCTTGAAGATGCGGTTGCCGGTAAGCAGCTTGTCGAGATCGTCGAGCGACTTCAGGAACGGATCGATCCACTTGCCGATGTCCTCGACCAGCTTCGCCGGCAGGTCCTGGTGCACGCCGCCGGGGCGGAAATAGGCGGCATGCATGCGCGAGCCGGAAGCCCGCTCATAAAACACCATCAGCTTTTCACGTTCGACGAAGCCCCAAAGCGGCGGCGTCAGCGCGCCGATGTCGAGCGCCTGCGTCGTCACATTGAGGATATGCGACATGATGCGGCCGATCTCGCAATAGAGCACGCGGATCAGCTGCCCGCGCTTCGGCACTTCGATGCCGAGCAGCCGCTCGGCGGCGAGCGCGAAAGCATGTTCCTGGTTCATCGGCGCGCAATAATCGAGCCGGTCGAGATAAGGCACTGCCTGCAGATAAGTCTTGTGCTCGATCAGCTTTTCGGTGCCGCGATGCAGCAGGCCGATATGCGGATCGACGCGATCGACCACTTCGCCGTCCAGCTCAAGCACCAGGCGCAAAACACCATGCGCTGCAGGGTGTTGAGGTCCAAAATTGATGTTAAAATTGCGGACGGAGGTTTCGGCCATTCTGGCGCCTCAATTCGTCTTGGCTTTTTCGTCCCCGGGCAGCACGTAGTCGGTGCCTTCCCACGGGGAAAGAAAATCGAAATTGCGGAATTCCTGCTTCAATTCCACCGGCTCGTAGATCACGCGCTTGGCCTCGTCGTCGTAGCGGACTTCGACGAAACCGGTCAGCGGGAAATCCTTGCGCAGCGGGTGGCCCTCGAAGCCGTAATCGGTGAGGATGCGGCGCAGGTCCGGATGGCCGGAGAATAGGACGCCATAGAGATCGTAGGTCTCGCGCTCGAACCAGTCGGCGCCGGGATAGACTGATGTCAGCGAGGGCACCAGCGTCTCTTCGTCGGCCTGGACCTTGATGCGGATGCGCAAATTCTGCTTCGGCGACAACAGATGATAGACGACGTCGAAGCGCTTGATCCGCGACGGATAGTCGGCGCCGCAGACATCGATGATCGAGATGAACTGGCAGCGTGGATCGTCGCGCAGGAAGGTCGCCACCTCGATCAGGTCGCCGGGCTCGACGGAAATGCCGAGCTCTCCATAGGCCAGCACCGCATCTTTGACACGGCCCGGCAGCTTTTCGCCGAGATAGGTCGACAGTTCGCTAAGGGATGCGGCCATGGATTTACCGTTCGATCGTGCCAGTGCGGCGAATCTTCTTCTGCAAGAGAAGAATGCCGTAGAGCAGCGCTTCGGCGCTCGGCGGGCAGCCGGGGACATAGATGTCGACCGGCACGATGCGGTCGCAGCCGCGCACCACCGAATAGGAATAGTGGTAGTAGCCGCCGCCGTTGGCGCAGGAGCCCATCGAGATGACGTAGCGCGGCTCCGGCATCTGGTCGTAGACCTTGCGCAGCGCCGGGGCCATCTTGTTGGTCAGCGTTCCCGCGACGATCATGATGTCGGACTGGCGCGGAGATGCGCGCGGCGCAACGCCGAACCGCTCCGAATCGTAGCGCGGCATCGAGGTGTGGATCATCTCGACGGCGCAGCAGGCCAGACCGAAGGTCATGAACATCAGCGAGCCGCTGCGCGCCCAGGTGATCAGCGCCTCGGTCGAGGTGACCAGAAACCCCTTGTCGGCGAGTTCATTGTTGATCTCGAGGAAGAACGGGTCGTCAGAACCGACCGGACGTCCGGTATTGGGGTCGATCAGGCCCTTGGGCTTCGGCGCGACGAGTGTGCCGGAACTGTCGTTCAATCCCATTCCAGCGCTCCTTTTTTCCATTCATAGGCGAAGCCGATGGTCAGCACCGCCAAAAACACCATCATCGACCAGAAACCGAGCATGCCGATCTTCGAGAACGACACCGCCCACGGGAACAGGAAGGCCACTTCCAGATCGAAGATGATGAACAGGATCGACACCAGGTAGAAGCGGATGTCGAATTTCATGCGGGCATCATCGAAAGAGTTAAAGCCGCACTCATAAGCGGAAAGCTTTTCCGGGTCGGGACTGCGGTAGGCCACCAGGAACGGCGCTATGATAAGCGCCAGGCCGACGACCGCCGCCACGGCGATGAACAGGACGATGGGCAGGTACGAACTGAGCAGTGCGTTCATGCTGCGGCTTTCCGTTGGCGGCCAATCCACTTTGATTACAGCAACCAACCCTAATGCGGAAGCGTGACAGTTTAACCGCTGAACCGTTTTAGGTGCCTATGCTGCAACGCGGCGAGGGTTAGCGCAGGGCTTTCGGCGAAGCAAGTCAAACCTTGTTCAAAACGCAGTGCTGGACGGCAGGTCGGGAAAAACTGGTCCGATCCGCTCCTGTTTGATTTCCTTCACCTTTTACTCCACTTTTGTCTCCTGACATATCTCCCGCCATTCGCCTGCTAGCATGGTCGGAATCACCGGCTAAAAATGCGCGAACAGGACCAGGCAAAGGCATCTTGATGAAGGACAAAATATCGCTCGCCACGGCCAGGCGGATCGCACTGGCCGCGCAGGGTTTTACCGACCCCCGCCCGGGCGGCACACCCGACCGCCGCCACCTCGCCCGGGTGCTCTCGCGCACCGGCCTGCTGCAGATCGATTCCGTCAGCGCCGTGGTGCGCGCCCACTATATGCCGCTCTATTCGCGCCTTGGCCCCTACCCGCTGGCTTTGCTCGACAATGCCGCGGTCACCCGCAAGCGCACGGTGTTCGAATATTGGGCGCATGAGGCCTCGTTCCTGCCGGTCGAAACCTGGCCGCTGATGCGCTGGCGCATGCAGCGCGCCGAGAGCGGCGACGAAATGTATCTCGGCCTCGCCAAATGGGGCCGCGAACACGCCGCCTATATTGAGGAGATCTACCGCGCGGTCGCCGAGCGCGGTCCGATCGCCGCTTCGGCGCTCGAAGGCCAGAAGGGCTCGGGCGGCTGGTGGGGCTGGAGCCATGCCAAGCATGCCTTCGAGTGGCTCTTCTGGGCCGGCCGTATCACCACGGCCTACCGTCGCGGCTTCGAGCGCTTCTACGACCTGCCCGAGCGCGTGCTGCCTCAGGCGGTCCTCGATCTGCCGGTGCCGGCCGCCAAGGACGCGCACCGCGAGTTGCTGCGCATTTCCGCCCGCGCCCACGGCATCGCGACATCTGGCGATTTGCGCGACTATTTCCGCCTGTCGCCGGCCGACATGAAGGGCCGGCTGGAGGAGTTGGTCGAGACGGGCGAGCTTTTGCCGGTGCGCGTCGAAGGCTGGGACAAGCCGGCTTACCTCCACAAGGACGCCCGCCTGCCGCGAAAAATCGAAGCCCGCGCCTTGCTGGCGCCGTTCGACCCCGTCGTCTTCGAGCGTTCGCGCAGCGAGCGTCTGTTCGATTTCCGCTACCGCATCGAGATCTACACGCCTGCCGACAAGCGGCAATACGGCTATTACGTGCTGCCATTCCTGCTCGGCGACCGGATCGTGGGGCGCGTCGACCTCAAAGCCGACCGTCCCGCCAGCGTGCTGCGCGTCCACGCGGCTTATGCCGAACCCAAAGCGCCACCTGAGACCGCCGCACAACTCTTCGAGGAATTGAAGCAGATGCAGGGCTGGCTTGGCCTCGAGCGCATCGAAGTGACGCCGGCTGGCGATTTGGGACAGCCTTTGGCCGACATTGCCATGTCGTAGCCGTGCGTTGACAGTGCTGCCCGCAAAAGCCTAAATCCGCTGTAGACGGTCCCCTGCCCGCAACGGCTGGGGCCAAGAGGGAATGCGGTGCGGGACAATATCCCAAATCCGCGGCTGTCCCCGCAACTGTAAGCGACGAGCCAAGGCCGAAAGCCACTGGGTAACACCGGGAAGGCGGCTACCAAGGCTATGACCCGCGAGCCAGGAGACCTGCCGTCTGAGACAAAATATCCGATCGCCTGGCGGGTTTCCGGGCAAGGAGCCCGGTTTTTGGACCAGAACAGCAGTTTTTCGGCTGGCACAGCGGATGTTTCGTCCGCCGATAGCGACGCATTGACTGGCGTGACCGTCATCGTCTGCGCCTCCTGCCGCGACGAGACCGGCTCAGACGCCCATCCCCGCGCTGGCGAATTGCTGGCTGAGGACACGCGCCGCGCCGCTGCCGGCGACATCCGTGTCCGCACCGTCGAATGCCTCGGCAATTGCAAGCGTCGGCTCAGCGCTGCGATCCTGCGCGACAGCTGCTGGAGCTATGTCTTCGGTGACCTGACCGCGACCAGCGGCGCCGATCTCGTTACCGGCGCCAAGCTCTTCGCCACCTCGACGGACGGCCTCATCCCCTGGCGCGGCCGGCCCGATAGCCTCAAGCGCGGCCTCGTTGCCCGCATCCCACCCCTCGACATGCTGAAGGACTGACCATGAACGCTCCAAATCCGGCCGGCAATCTCTCCCGTGTTCCATGCACCGTCGTCACCGGCTTTCTCGGCGCCGGCAAGACGACGCTGGTCCGCCATCTCCTGGAAAATGCCGGCGGCAAGCGCATTGCCATCATCGTCAACGAGTTCGGCGACATCGGCATCGACGGCGAGATTCTCAAGGGATGCGGCATCGACACCTGCCCTGAGGAGAACATCGTTGAGCTGGCCAATGGCTGCATCTGCTGCACCGTCGCCGACGATTTCGTGCCGGCCCTCGACCAGATCCTGGCGCTGACGCCGAAGGTCGACCACATCCTGATCGAGACCTCGGGCTTGGCTTTGCCCAAACCGCTGGTCCAGGCTTTCCAGTGGCCGAGCGTGAAGAGCCGCGTGACGGTCGACGGCGTCATCGCCGTCGTCGACGGCCCGGCACTGGCCGAAGGCCGCGTCGCCAACGACATGGACGCCCTGCAGGCACAGCGTGTTCAGGATGAGACGCTCGATCACGACGATCCAGTCGAGGAAGTCTTCGAGGACCAGATCGCCTGCGCCGACCTGATCATCCTGTCGAAGAGCGATTTGATGGATTCAGCCGGGTCGGCCCGCGCCAACGCCATCATCGGCGAACACTCCGCCCGCGCCGTAAAAATCGTGGCGACCGCGCATGGCAAGGTCGATCCCTCGATCCTGCTGGGCCTCGGCCTCGCCGTCGAGGACGATATCGAGAACCGCAAGTCGCACCATGACGGCGCTTTCGACCACGAGCACGACGACTTCGACACCTTCATCGTCGACATTCCCTCGATCGTCAATCCCGACGAACTGGCAAAGCGCGTCACCACCATTGCCGAAGAGGAGAATGTGCTGCGCGTGAAAGGCTTCGTCGATGTCGGCGGCAAGCCGATGCGGCTTTTGCTGCAGGCCGTCGGCCCGCGCGTCAACCATTACTATGACCGCGCCTGGACGGCCGAGGACGACCGCCGCTCGCGCCTCGTCGTCATTGGCCTCAAGGGGCTGAACCGCCCGGCGATCGAGCGTATACTCGCCGGCTGACCCAAACCACGAGCCGCAATGCACATACTCACCACGACCTCCGCCTCGCTCGACGATCTCGCCGAGCCAGTTGATCTCAGGCAGACGCCGGCGGATATCGTGGCGCTGTCCTTCACCGACAGCGACCTCGCCGGGCTGGCGGCGGCGTGGAAGGCTGATGCCGGCCGCCTGCCCTCGATGCGATTGGCGGCGCTCCGCGATCTGCGCCACCCCATGTCCGTCGACCTCTGGGTCGACAGCGTCGCCCGCCACGCCAAGATGATTTTGGTGCGCATCCTCGGCGGCTACGACTGGTGGCGCTACGGCTGCGACCAGCTTGCAGCAATCGCCCGTGAGCGGGGCATCAAACTCGCCCTGCTGCCCGGCGAAGGCCACGACGAGGACCTGCGCCTGACCGAAGCCTCGACGCTCCCGCGTGAGGAACTGGACGCCTTGCTTGATTATTTCCGCGAGGGCGGCCCGGAGAATATGAGCGCGCTGATGCAGCGGCTGGCGGGGTTGGCCGGGTCGGATGTGGCGGCGGCCGAGCCGGTCGCGGTGCCGAAAGCCGGGTTTTATGAGCCGGGGCGTGGAGTTGTCGACGTTGGCGATCCTTCACACCCCCCTCTGTCCTGCCGGACATCTCCCCCGCAAGGGGGGAGATCAACCGTCACCAAAGCCGGTCCCTCTTCTGCGCCGTTGGACAAGAATCTGTCTGGACCATCCAAGATTGGCGAAATCGCCGATGACAGCGCAATCTCCCCCCTTGCGGGGGAGATGTCCGGCAGGACAGAGGGGGGTGGGCGGGAACGCGACGCCGACAATCCCCCCGCACCCATCATCCCCATCCTCTTCTACCGCTCGATGCTGCTGGCTGCCGATGTCGCGCCCATCGACGCGCTTTTTGATGCACTCCGCCAGCGCGGCATCACCCCGGTCCCGATCTTCGTCTCCAGCCTGAAAGACGCCACCTCGCTGGCCTTCGTCGAAACCGCGCTGGCCTCGCTCAAACCCGCCGCCATCATCACAGCCACCGCCTTCGCTTCCGGTGCCGAGCCCGGCGTGGAAACCCTGTTCGACCGCGCCGGCGTGCCCGTCTTCCAGGTCATCGTCGCCACCACTCGCCGCGACGTCTGGGACAAGAACCAGCGCGGCCTGGCGCCCGCCGACCTTGCCATGCATGTCGTGCTGCCCGAACTCGACGGCCGCATCCTTGCCGGCGCGATTTCCTTCAAGGGTGAAAGCGAGACCGACCCGGCGCTCGGCCACCGCGCCTTCGCCAACCGGCCGGAACCGGATCGCGTGGCGCAGGTGGCGGATAGGGTAGCGGCGTTTATTCGCCTGCAGGAGACGGCTCGCGCGGCGCGCAAGCTGGCGATATTGATTCCCGACTATCCGAGCGCCCCCGGCCGCACCGGCTACGCTGTCGGCCTCGACGTGCCATCCAGCGTGCTGGCGATGCTGCATGACCTGAAGGCGCAGGGCTATGCGGTTGAAGGGATTCCGCAAACACCGCGTGCGTTGCTGGATTTGCTGGAGCGGAGTGATGATGGGTTGGGATTGGGAGAGTATCTGGACTTCTCCAGGGATTTGCCTGCTGAAGCTGTGGCTGTCGTCGATGCCGCATGGGGCGCTCCCTCACCCTCCCCCTTGTGGGGAGGGTCGGTTCGCGACATTCGCGAAGCGGATGGCGCGAAACGGGCTGGGGGTCGCGGTGCACCACCCCCACCCGGCCCTGCGGGCCACCCTCCCCACAAGGGGGAGGGTAAGAGCGGCTTCCCCTTCCGCGCCGCGACCTTCGGCAACATCACAGTCGCACTTGCCCCCGACCGCGGCCGCTCGGCCGACCGTCGCGCTGATTACCACGACCCGACGCTCCCTCCACGTCACGATCTGATCGCCTTCGGCCTGTGGCTGCGCAAATCGCTCGGCATCCATGCTCTCATCCATGTCGGCGCCCACGGCACGTTGGAATGGCTGCCCGGCAAGACGGTCGCGCTGTCGCAAGCCTGCTTTCCCGAGATCGTCACCGGCCCGCTGCCGGTCATTTATCCCTTCATCGTTTCCAATCCGGGCGAAGCAGCACAAGCCAAACGGCGCATTGCTGCCGTCACCCTTGGCCATCTGCCGCCGCCGCTGGCCGGCGCGGGACTGGACGAAGAACAGCACAGACTCGAGCGGCTGGTCGACGAATACGCCCAGGCCGACGGCCTCGATCGCCGCCGCCGCGACCGTCTCGCAAAACTGATCGTCGACACCGCGCGAAAGACCGGCCTTGCCTCCGAAGCCGGCGTCGCCAAAACCGACGCGCCGGATGAAGCGCTGCGTCGCATCGACGCCTGGCTCTGCGACCTCAAGGATTTCGCCATCAAGGACGGTCTGCATATCTACGGCCGAGCACCCGACGACGAACCAGATGCCATGCGCCTGCAAAGCGTTGCTGCCGAGAAGTCGGCGCTGCTGGCCGCGCTCGACGGCCGCCACGTCAAGGCCGGTCCGGCCGGCGCGCCGGCGCGTGGTCGCTCCGATGTGCTGCCCACCGGCCGCAACCTCTTCACCTCCGACCCGCGCACCATGCCGACACCGACCGCCTATGATCTCGGCAAGGCTGCAGCAGAAGAAGTGGTGCGCGGCTACATGCAATCGCATGGCGATTGGCCGCGCTCGCTGGTCATCGACCTCTGGGGCTCGGCGTCGCTGCGCACCGGCGGCGAGGAAATAGCGCAAGGGCTGGCGCTGATGGGCTGCCGGCCGCAATGGGATTCTGCAACAGGCCGCATCACCGGCATCGAGGTGCTGCCTCCGGCCGCCCTCGGCCGCCCGCGTGTCGACGTCACCTGGCGGATTTCAGGCCTGTTCCGCGACATGTTCCCGACCCAGATCGCGCTGATCGATGCCGCCGCTAACGCCGTTGCCGCGCGCGACGAGGACGATTCGGAAAATCCGCTCGCCGCCAAAACCCGCGCCGACGGCAAGCTCAGCCCGCGCATCTTCGGCACCTCGCCCGGCACCTATGGCGCCGGCATCGAGGACCTGTTGTCAAGCGGCGACTGGGGCATGCGCGAAGAGATCGGCCGCGCCTATCTCGACGCCACATCGCATACCTATGGCGGCGCCGAGGGCGAAGGCATCGCCTCCCCCGGCGCTTTCGAAACCCGCATCGCCGAGGCCGATCTTCTCGTCCACACCGGCGACGATCCCGGCCGCGACATTCTCGAAGGCTCCGCTGATGTCGCCTTCATCGGCGGCTTTTCGGCCGCACTGGCAGCGCTGGGCAGGAATGCCGACGTGATCGTGCTCGACACGACGGATCCGCAGAAACCTAAACCGCGTTCGGTGAGCGAAGCCGTATCGCGGGTGGTGCGGGCGCGCGCGGTCAACGCGCGGTTTATATCGGGCCAGATGCGCCACGGCCCGCGCGGCGCTTCCGAATTCGCCGAGACGGTCGACCGCCTCATCGGCTTTGCCGAAACCACGCACGCCATTTCGGGCGCGCTGATCGAGGCCGTGCATGACGCTTATGTCGGCGATCCTGACGTGCGCGCCTTCATCCTGCGCGAAAACCCCGCTGCCGCAAAAGTCATCGCCGAGCGCTTCCTGTCGGCGCGCAGACGTGGCCTCTGGCATCCCTTGCGCAATTCCGTCGACGACGATCTTGCCGCGCTGATCGCCGAGGCCGAGGCGCTCGGGGTCGCGGCATGAACGCCTTCTCAAGGCGTGGCGCCTGTCCGGCTTTGTCGGCGCCGATGCTAACCGGCGACGGCCTGCTGGTCAGGCTCAACCCCGTTGCTGGAGGCCCATCTGCCGGAGGTTTGCCGCCGAAGCTTCTGATCGGGCTCTGCGAATCCGCCCTGCGGTACGGCAACGGCATCATGGAGGTGACGGCGCGCGGCAGCCTGCAGATCCGCGGGCTGACGGCGGCAAGCGCAGCCCTGCTGGCGGCGGAGGTGGACGCGCTGGGGATTGCGGTGCGCACCGGCGTGCCGGTCGAGACCGGGCCGCTGGCGGGCATCGATCCGCGGGAGCTTGTGGATCCGCGGGCTCTGGCTGAAAGGATCAGGGCGGCGGTTGAGGACGCCGGGCTGACGGCGAGGCTCGGGCCGAAGGTGTCGGTGGTCGTCGATGGCGGCGGGCAACTGACAATGGATGCGGTGACGGCCGATGTCAGGCTGAAGGCGGTGCGGTCCGGCGATGGCGTCGTGTGGGCTGTGTCGGTTGGCGGTGACGGTCGAAGCACGAAGCCGGTCGCGACGGCCGACGCCGATGCCGCGAGGGATATCGCGGTGGCTGCGCTCAGGATGGTCGCGGAAAAAGGCCGCGAGGCGCATGCGAGGGATTTGTCGGAGAGGCAATTAGCCTCGCTCGCAGGCTGGCACTCTGTCGCGCCCCCCTCTGTCCTGCCGGACATCTCCCCCACTTGGGGGGAGATTAGGCTGTCGCGGCCGTTTTCGCCATCCTTCAACGTCGAGAGTGAAGAGCCGCCAGCGAAGCTGCTGATCTCCCCCTTGGTGGGGGAGATGTCCGGCAGGACAGAGGGGGGCGACGTAGAGCGCTCTTGCCCACCGATTGGCCTCTTTGACTTGAGCACCGACCACGCTCTCGGCATAGCCCTCCCCTACGGCAGCATGCCGGCCGGCAAGCTCATCGCCCTCGCCCAACGCGCCCTCGCCCTCGGCGCCACCGAAATTCGCCTCGCCCCCGGCCGCGCCTTGCTCTTCCTCGGCCAACCACCAGCCGTAAACCACCTCCTCCAAACCACCGCAACCGCGCTCGGCTTCGTCACCTCCGCCACCGACCCCCGCACCCGCATTGCCGCCTGCCCCGGCACCCCTGCCTGCGCCTCCGGCCAGATTGCCACGCGCGACATCGCCGAAACCATCGCCGCCGAAAACGCCGATATCCTAGACTTCACCCTGCACATTTCCGGTTGTGCCAAGGGCTGCGCACACCCCGGCCCAGCGGCGCTAACAATCGTCGGCGGCGAAAACGGAGCCGGACTTGTCGTGAACGCGACGGCAAAGGCCCTTCCTGCGGGCTACAGGCCGGGCTATGACGCCGCGCGCGGCATCAGTCACGTCGCAGCAGCGATCCGCAGCGCACGATTTCAGGGCGAAACCGCCGCCGCTTGTCTGACAAGGCTCGGGCCGGCGGCAATCGCCGAAACCTACCGACAGGAAGTGAGCATGGCCGCCTACGACTACATCCATGACGGCAACGCAATCTACGAGCGCTCCTTCGCCATCATCCGCGCCGAGGCCGACCTGTCGCGCTTTTCCGAAGCCGAGGCCGATGTCGCCATCCGCATGATCCATGCCTGCGGCCAGGTCGAAGCATCAAGTCATTTTGTTTTCTCACCTGACTTCGTCGTGGCCGCCCGTACCGCCTTGGCGGCCGGTGCGCCGATCTTCTGCGATGCGGAAATGGTCTCGCATGGCATCACCCGCGCCCGGCTGCCCGTCGGCAACGAGGTGATCTGCACGCTGCGCGACCCACGCACGCACGACATTGCCAAAGATATCGGCAACACCCGCTCGGCCGCCGCGATCGACCTGTGGGGCGAACGCATGGCCGGTTCGGTTGTGGCCATCGGCAACGCGCCGACGGCGCTGTTCTATCTCCTGGAAAGACTGCGCGACGGCGCGCCGAAACCGGCGGCCATCATCGGCATGCCGGTCGGCTTTGTCGGCGCGGCCGAATCCAAGGATGCATTGGCCGAGAATTCTTATGGCGTGCCTTACGCCATCGTGCGCGGCCGTCTCGGCGGCAGCGCGATGACCGCTGCCGCCCTCAATTCGCTGGCGAGGCCCGGCCTGTGAACGCGCTTCCCAAAGGCCGCCTTGTCGGCATCGGCACCGGTCCCGGCGACCCCGAACTGCTGACGCTGAAAGCCGCGCGCGTCCTGGCCGAAGCCGATATCGTCGCCTATTTCGCCAAGCGCGGCAACAACAGCAATGCCCGCGCCATCGTCGAGGCGCGCTTCCGCCCGGACATGCTCGAACTGCCGCTGCTCTACCCCGTCACCACCGAAATTGACAAGGACGGCGACGACTACCGCTCGCAGATCACCGATTTCTACGAGCAGTCGGCCGAAAAGGTAGCCGAACACCTCGAGGCCGGCCGGATGGTGGCGGTGCTGTCGGAAGGTGATCCGCTGTTCTACGGCTCCTACATGCATCTGCATGTGCGCCTCGCCCATCGCTTCCCGACGGAGGTCATCCCCGGCGTTACCGCCATGTCCGGATGCTGGTCGCAGACCGGTGTGCCGATCGTCCAGGGCGACGATGTGCTGACGGTTTTGCCCGGAACGATGAGCGAGTTCGAACTCACTCGCCGGCTGGCCGACACCGACGCCGCCGTTATCATGAAGGTCGGCCGCAACCTGCCCAAGATCAGGCGGGCGCTGGAGGCGACAGGCAAATTGACCCGCGCTGTCTATGTCGAGCGCGGCACCATGGCCGGCAGCGTCTCGATGAGGCTCGCAGACAAGCCGGACGACAAGGCACCCTACTTCGCCATCGTGCTGGTCGCCGGCTGGTCCGGCCGGCCTGGTGCTATGGGAATGGGTGCCAAGCCATGAGCGGCCGTCTCACCGTTATTGGCCTCGGACCCGGCAATGCCGATCAGGTCACGCCTGAAGCCAGCCGCGCCGTGGCGGAAGCAAAATTCTTCTATGGCTACAAGCCTTACCTCGACCGGCTCGACTTGCGCCCTGACCAGACCCGCGTCGCCTCCGACAATCGCGAGGAAATCGCCCGCTCCAAGGACGCGCTGGTAAAGGCTGCCGAGGGCCATGAGGTCGCTGTCGTCTCCGGCGGCGATCCTGGCGTGTTTGCCATGGCGGCGGCCGTCTGCGAGGCGATCGAGGCCGGCCCGGCCGAATGGCACGCGGTCGATGTCGCCGTCGTGCCTGGCGTCACCGCCATGCTGGCGGTCGCGGCCCGCATCGGCGCGCCGCTCGGTCATGATTTCTGCGCCATCTCGCTGTCCGACAATCTGAAGCCGTGGGATCTGATCGAACTGCGCCTTTTGGCAGCAGCCGGCGCCGGCTTCGTCATCGCGCTCTACAACCCGATCAGCAAGGCGCGCCCGTGGCAGCTCGGCCGCGCCTTCGAATGCCTGACCGCCATCCTGCCCGGCACCACGCCGGTGATTTTCGGCCGCGCCGCCGGCCGCCCGGACGAGCGCATCGAGGTGTTTCTGCTGGCCGATGCCGACGCCGAAAAGGCCGACATGGCGACTTGCATCATCATCGGCTCGCCGGAAACGAGGATCATCAAGCGCGGCGACAAGCCGGCGCTGGTCTACACGCCGCGCTCCGCGACGGGGTCGAGACCATGATCGATCATCGCGGCAAGCTCATCGACGGTTTTGGCGGAGGGCACGTCCGGCAGGATGGGTCTACGCACCATGACCACCTCGATGCCGAGCGCCCGCGCCGCCGCGATCTTGCCATAGGTCGCCTCGCTGCCGCTGTTCTTGGAGACGACGACATCGATGTGATTCTCCTCGAGCAGCGCGCGTTCATCCGCCTCGCGGAATGGCCCACGCGCCAGCAGGTAAGTCGCATCCGGCACCACCAGTTTCGGCTCGACCGTGTCGACGCTGCGGATGAGATAATGGTGCTGCGGCGCGGCCTCGAAAGCTGCGACCTCCTGCCGGCCGAGCGCCAGGAAGGCGCGGCGCGGAGCCGGTCCAAGCGCTTGCACCGCATCGCCCACCGTATCCACCAGCGTCCAGCGGTCGCCTTCGACCGGCTCCCAGCCGGGACGGCGCAGCGCCAGGATCGGCACGCCGCTCAGGCGCGCGGCTTCCGCAGCATTGGCGGAAATCCGCGCCGCATAGGGATGCGTGGCATCGATCAGCAGGTCGGTTCGCGTTTCCTCGAGATAGGCGGCCAGTCCGTCGGCGCCGCCAAAGCCGCCGCTGCGCACCGGCACACCTTGCGCGACCGGGCTTTCGGTGCGGCCGGCGAGCGACAGGGTGACGAGGAAATCCGCCGCCAGTTTTCCGGCCAATTGGCGCGCTTCTGTTGTGCCGCCGAGGATCAGAACTTTCTTCATGGGCACCATATTGAACCGCGTCGGCGCTGCCTCTCACCCTTACCCTCTGCCCGTGAAGAACGGGGAGAGGGAGGCGTCAGCGTCGGAGCTTCCCCCTTCTCCCCGTCACTATACGGGGAGAAGGTGCCGGCAGGCGGATGAGGGGCGGCGCCGACATGTCAAAAAATCAGCCAACACCAAAATGGCTCACCATCGTCGGCATCGGCGAGGACGGTTTAGCGGGTCTCGGCGACGAGGCCAAGCGGCTGATCGCCGAAGCGGAAATCGTCTTCGGCGGCAAACGGCATCTGGCGCTGGTGACTTCGCTTGCCAAGGGCGAGCAACGCCCGTGGCCGGTCCCTTTCGATGCCGGCATGGCCGATGTGCTGGCGCTGGCCGGCCGGCGTGTCTGCGTGCTCGCTTCCGGCGACCCGTTCTTCCATGGTGTTGGCGCTACTCTTGCCCGCAAGGTCGAGCCACAGAAGATGCATGTCATCCCTGCACCCTCGGCCATTTCGCTGGCCGCCGCGAGGCTTGGCTGGGCGCTGCAGGACATCGAGATGGTGTCGCTGCATGGGAGGCCGCTCGACCTGATCCGGCCGTTGCTGCAGCCGAATGCGCGCATCCTGGCGCTGACATCGGACGCCGATGCACCGGCGGCAATCGCGCGCCTGCTCACCGAGCTCGATTTCGGCGCTTCGCGGCTGACGGTCCTGGAAGCGCTGGGCGGACCGAACGAGAAGCAGCGTTCCGCCCGAGCCGACGCTTTCGATCTTGGAGATATCAATCCGCTCAACGTGCTGGCGCTCGAACTTGAATCGACCCCGGAAGCGCGCATCCTGCCGCTAACCATTGGCCGCGCCGATCATCTGTTCGAGCATGACGGCCAGATCACCAAGCACGACATCCGCGCCATCACGCTTGCGGCGCTGGCGCCAAGGCGTGGCGAATTGCTGTGGGATATCGGTGCCGGTTCCGGCTCCATCGGCATCGAATGGATGCTCGCTCATCCCTCGATGCGCGCCATCGCCATCGAGGCCAACAACGATCGTGCCGCCCGCATCGCCCGCAACGCCGCGCATTGTGGCGTGCCCGGCCTCGTCGTGGTGCAAGGGCCCGCACCCAAGGCACTGGCCGGGCTGGCCACGCCGGACGCGATCTTCATCGGCGGTGGCGGCAGTGTTTCAGGTGTTTTGAACGCAGCCATCAAGGCGCTGCGTTCCGGCGGTCGTCTGGTCGCAAATGCTGTCACTCTGGAGATGGAAACTCTGCTCCTCGCCCAGCATACCAAGCGCGGCGGCGACCTCACCCGCATCGCCATCTCCCGCGCTTCCCCTGTTGGCTCGATGCAGGCCTGGCGGCCGGCCATGCCGGTCACCCAATGGAGCTGGGTGAAACCATGATGGTCGCGGGTATCGGCAGCCGCAAGGGCGTGAGCGTCAAAGACGTGCTGGCAGCGATCGAGACCGCCCTCGAAGCACATGGGCTGGCGATGACGGCGCTGTCGGCACTGGCGACGACCGAATTCAAGCGCAACGAAGAGGCCATTTTCGCTGCAGGCCGTGAGCTCAACCTCCCAGTGATAGTAGTGGATGTGGCGGGCACCGAACCGGGGGGAGAGGAGATTGCCGGGGTCGACGCCAGCCTCTTCTCCCCAGCGGGGAGAAGGTGGCCCGAAGGGCCGGATGAGGGGGCCGCCTCGCGCAACCTTTCGCAAGAACTCGCCGGCACGCCATCCGTCTCCGAAGCCTCCGCCCTTGCCGTTGCCGGCGCCGGAGCAAAACTGCTCGGGCCGCGCACCGTGGTCGGCCCGGTCACCTGCGCCATCGCCATCAGCGGAGATGCGCCATGACCGTTCATTTCATCGGCGCCGGTCCAGGCGCCGCCGACCTCATCACACTGCGGGGCGCCAAGCTGCTCGCAAGCTGCCCGGTCTGCCTGCATGCCGGCTCGATCGTCGCCCCCGAATTGCTGCAGCACTGTGCGCCCGGGACAAAACTGATCGACACGGCACCGATGTCGCTCGACGAGATCGAGGCTGAATATGTGGCGGCCCATCAGGCCGGCCACGATGTCGCCCGCCTGCATTCCGGCGATCTCTCGGTGTGGAGCGCGGTGGCCGAGCAGATCCGCCGGCTGGAAAAGCATGGCATCCCTTACACACTGACGCCGGGTGTCCCCTCCTTCGCCGCCGCTGCCGCAGCGCTGCGTCGCGAACTGACCATTCCCGAAGTGGGGCAAAGCCTGGTGCTGACCCGAGTCTCCGGCCGCGCCTCGAAAATGCCGCCGGGCGAAACGCTGGCCGGCTTCGGCCGCACCGGCGCTACGCTGGCCATTCATCTCGCCATCCACGCCATCGACCGCGTCGTCGCCGAATTGACGCCGCACTATGGCGGCGATTGCCCGGTGGCGATCGTCTTTCGCGCCTCCTGGCCGGACGAGCGCGTGCTGACCGGCACGCTGGCCACCATCGAGGCGCTGCTCGCGGCCGATCCGATGGAGCGCACGGCGATCATCTTCGTTGGCTCTTCGCTGGCGGCGGAAGGTTTTGGCGAGAGTTCATTATACGACGCCCATTACCAGCGGCGTTTTCGCGGACGGGATGGACTGTGAGCGGCAAGACCAAAAGCGAAAACACCACGCTCGAAAAGGCGCTGTCGCGGCTCAACTTCAAGCCGCGTGCGCTTGAGCCCGGCCATGTCTGGCTGGCCGGCGCCGGTCCTGGCGATCCAGGCTGCCTGACCCTGGAAGTGCTGGCGGCTTTGGCCGATGCCGATGCGCTGGTCTACGACGCGCTGGTCTCACCAGATGTCGTCGCCGTCGCGGACAAAGCCGAGCTGTTCTTTGCGGGAAAACGCGGCGGCAAGCCGTCGATGAAGCAGGACGACATCACCGCTTTGCTGGTGCGGCTGGCGCGCGACGGCCGCCGCGTCATCAGGCTGAAGGGCGGCGACCCCTACATTTTCGGCCGTGGCGGCGAAGAGGCACTGGCGCTGGCGCGGGAAGATATCCCGTTTCGCGTCCTGCCCGGCCTGACATCGGGGCTGAGCGCGCTGGCCGCCACCGGCATCCCGGCCACCATGCGCGGCATCAACAAGGCGGTAATTCTGGCGACCGGCCATGCCGCCGGCACCGATGACGATCTCGACTGGGCAGCGATCGCCCGCACCGGCCAGCCGGTGGTCATCTATATGGGCATGGCCAATCTTCCCACCATCGCCGCGTCCCTGCTCGAAGGCGGGCTGGCGCCATCGACGCCGGCGGCGGTCATCGTTTCGGCGACGACGCCGCAGGAGCGAACCGTCGTCGCCACGCTCGCCACCATCGCCGAGGCCGCGGCGGCGGCCGGGCTCGCCTCGCCGGCGCTGATTGTCGTCGGCGGCATTGTCGCCATGCGCGCGGCATTGGCGGGCAATCCATGACCCGCGCCATCATCATCGGGGCGCCGCGCTCGGGGTCCGGCAAGACCAGCGTCACTATCGGCATTTTGCGCGCGCTCGCCCGGCGCGGCATCAAGGTGCGCGGCGCCAAATCCGGCCCCGACTATATCGATCCCGGCTTCCACACCGCCGCGACCGGGCTTTCCGGCGTCAATCTCGACAGCTGGGCGATGTCGCCCGACCTGCTCAATGCACTGGCCGGCAACGCCACCGAGGATGCCGATTTCATCTTCCTCGAAAGCGCCATGGGCCTGTTCGACGGCATCCCCGCCGGGCAAGGCCGCACCGGCTCGGCCGCCGATCTGGCGCGGCTCTACCATCTGCCGGTACTTCTAGTGCTCGATGTCTCCGGCCAATCGACCACGGCGGCCGCCGTCGCCAAGGGTTTCGCCACCTATGACCCAGACGTGCGCATGGCCGGCGTCGTGCTCAACCGTCTCGGCAGCGAGCGCCACCGCAAGCTGTGCAGCGAGGCCATCGAAGCGCTCGGCCTGCCGGTCGTCGGCAGCGTCTTGCGCGACCCCTCGCTCAACCTGCCGGAGCGCCATCTCGGCCTCGTTCAGGCCGGTGAGTATGCCGACCTGATGGCGCATCTCGACCGCTTGGCAGATATGGTCGAGAAATCCCTCGACCTCGACGCCATCATGGCGCTGGCAGCACCCTTTTCGCCGGCGCCGGGCAGTTTCGAAAATGCCTTGCCGCCGCCCGGCCAGCGCATCGCGCTGGCGGAAGACGCAGCCTTCACCTTCCTCTATCCGCATGTCGCAGCCTATTGGCGCAAGGCCGGCGCAGAGATCGTGCCGTTCTCGCCGCTCGCCGACGAAGCGCCGGCTACGGATTGCGATGTCTGCTGGTTGCCCGGCGGCTATCCCGAGCTTCACGCCGGCCGTCTTGCGGCGGCAATGAATTTTCGCGCGGGCATGGCGCGTTTCGCCGAAACAAAGCCCATCCATGGCGAGTGCGGCGGCTTCATGGTGCTGGGCGAAGCACTGGAGGATGCGGCCGGCGAGACACACGCCATGCTCGGCCTGCTCGGCCATTCCACCAGCTTCGCCAAGCGCAAGATGAACCTCGGCTACCGCGAAGCGCGGCTGCGCGCCGCCTGTCCGCTGGGCGCGCAGGGCGCGCTTATCCGCGGCCACGAATTCCATTATGCGCAGATGATTGCGACCGGTAATGACGAGCCGCTGGCCGATCTCGCCGACGGCCAGGGCAATCCGCTCGGCGCCTCCGGCTACCGGCGCGGCCGTGTCAGCGGCACCTTCTTCCATGCCATTGCGAGGGGTGCATGACCGTCGTTCCCTCGCCCCGGCAGGCGCTTGACGACGTCGCGCTCTGCCTCGTCTTCTTCACCCGGCTGCCGCTGCCTGTGTTCGACTTTCGCAGCCGCGGCCTTGCCGATGCGATCTGGGCCGCACCTGTCGCCGGCCTCGCCGTGGCAGTGGTTGGCGCCGTCGTCCACGCCATTGGGATAAAACTCGGCCTGGCCGCCGGTCCGGCGGCCGCCCTCGTCCTTGCCGCAACGCTGCTCGCCACCGGCTGCCTGCATGAGGACGGGCTGTCGGATGTCGCCGATGGCTTTGGCGGCGGCAAGACGCGCGACAAAAAACTGGAGATCATGCGCGACAGCCGAATCGGCGCCTATGGCGCTTCGGCGCTTGGCCTGTCGCTGCTCATCCGCTGGAGCGCGCTGTCGCAACTCGCCAATCCGACAAGCGTTCTCTTCGCCCTGATCGCCGCCCATGCCGCTTCGCGCGGCCTGCTCGGCGCCTTCATGCACCTGTCACCGCCGGCGCGCAGCGACGGCCTGTCCGCAGACGCTGGCACCGTGTCGGCGCAAACCGCTGTTCTCGGCGCAGTGCTCGGCGCCGCAGCACTGCTGACGCTCGGGCTGGGAGGTGCGTTTGCGGCGCTGATCCTGCTGGCGCTCGTGTTCAGCGCCTTGCGCGCGCTCTGCCTCAACCAGATTGGCGGCCAAACCGGTGACACGATCGGCGCCCTGCAGCAGCTCGGCGAGATCATAGTGCTGCTGGTCGCTTCCGTTTCCCTCCCCTGAATCACTTCCGGAGATTGCTTCCCCATGCCCTTCAAATCATTCGATGAACTGCGCGCCGCTTGCCTCGACCTGCCTGCCGGCAGCGACACGGCCGCCAATGCCGTCTCCCGCCGCCAGGACACGCTGACCAAGCCGCAAGGCAGCCTTGGCCGGCTGGAGACCATCGCCGCCTGGCTGGCGCGCTGGCAGGGCCGCGACATGCCGAAGCTCGACCGCGTAAAAGTCTTCGTCTTCGCCGGCAATCACGGTGTCACAGCGCAAGGCGTGTCTGCCTTCCCCTCGGAAGTGACCGTACAGATGGTGGCGAATTTCGCCGGCGGCGGCGCCGCCATCAACCAGCTGGCTCGCATCGCCGGTGCCGAACTCGACGTCATCCCGCTCGACCTCGACCAGCCGACCGGTGACTTCACACAAACGCCGGCGATGGACGAGAAGGCCTTCCTCGCTGCCGTCTCCGCCGGTTATCACGCTGTGACGAAAGACCTCGACCTCGTCTGCTTCGGCGAAATGGGCATCGGCAACACCACGCCGGCTGCCGCGATCTCGGCCGGCCTGTTCGGCGGCGGCGCGGAAAAATGGACCGGGCGCGGCACCGGCGTCGACGATGCCGGGTTAAAACGCAAGGTCACGGCCATCGAAGCCGGCCTCAAGCGCCATGCCGATGCGCTGTCCGACCCGCTGAAGATCGCCGCCGCCCTTGGCGGACGCGAACTCGCCGCCATCTTCGGCGCCACGCTTTCCGCGCGTCGCAACAATGTCCCGGTGCTGCTCGACGGCTTCGTCTGCACGGCCGCCGCGGCGCCCTTGGCAAGGCTGCACCCAAGCGGCCTTGCCCACACCATCGCCGCCCACGTCTCAGCCGAATCTGGTCACCGCCGCCTGCTCGAAGCGCTCGGTCTGCCGCCGCTGCTCGACCTCGGCATGCGGCTCGGCGAAGGCTCCGGCGCCTGCCTCGCCGTCAACATCGTCCGCTCGGCGCTGGAATGCCATGTAAGGATGGCTAGCTTCGCTGAGGCCGGTGTGTCGGAGAAGTAGCTAGGGCGATTTGTCGGGAGAGCGCCGGCCCGAACCTTCACTGACGATCGTCTGGCCGGTCACTGGCATTCCGGGCTGGTGGTTCAAACGGCCCGGCCGCTGAAAGATTCCCCACCTGGGGGAACATTGGCCCGCAGCTTCTGTGGTGGGCTCTTTTTACTGGCACTATTGGCCGTCGTTGCCGACAAAATGTGATTGACGTAACGTTGACCAGGCGCAATCATTACGGATTGTGCAGGGTGAGGGCGTTTCAATGAAACTCGTTGTCTTTGGCGTAGCAATAGTATTGGCCGCCACCGGAGCAGCTGTTGCGAAAGAGAAGAAAAAGGTGGCCACCGCTCAGGCTACAACCTCGTGTTCTACAGCTCATAAGAAGGCTGGCAGCAAGCCGACCGCGAAACCGGATTGCAAATCGACAGGCACCGTGGTTGCGCGACCGTCAAATAGGGCCGAAAACTTCCTGGATCATTATAATCCGCGCTTAGGGTATGACACCAGTCCGTGGTTTCAAACTGGCTTTAATTGATGGCGGCTTCGGCTTCCGGGCCTTTCTTTATCCAGCGCGGCCTTCCCTCCTTCGCCAAATAGCGCACCGGCCGAGTTCAAGGCAACCTGCCCCATGATTGAGGCATGCCGAGGCGCGTCAACGCGTCCCGCATTCCAAGGGTCTTCCACCAACTTTTCGAAAAATTTGGTGGGTGCGCACAGGATTGAACTGTGGACCCGCTGATTAAGAGTCAGCTGCTCTACCAACTGAGCTACGCACCCACTCGACCGGTCAAAACCGGCGTTGGCGGGCATATAGCCGCCGATACCGGTCCTGTCCAGCCCTGCCGGAATCATTTCCCGACAAATAGCTGAACTGCCGCAGGCGGTCAGACGAACAGTCTGCCTTCCGCCACCTTGATGGCGTGGCCGCCAATGCGCGCCGACGCCAGTTTTCCGCCTTCGACAGTGAGTTCGAGACGGATGCGCGACGGTCGGCCCATCTCCAGCCCCTGCTCGATCCACAGCTGCGAAATGCCGTCGGTGGGGGTGTCGAAATGCATGATGGCGCCGGCAAAGGCCGCTGCCGCCGACCCGGTCGCCGGATCCTCGTAGGACGGCGTGCCCGGCACGATCATGCGGACATGGAAGGCGCTGTCATGGTTCACCGTCTGGCGGCAATAGACGTACGGGCTGGCGAAAGCCCATTCGCTCTTGCGCGGCGCCAGTTCCGACCATGCCTGGTTGTCGAGCTTGATGCGGGCTGCCGCCTCCAGATTGGCGACCGGGATGGTGACGTAAGGCACGCCGGCCGACCAGAACGACACCAGGTGATTCTCAAAGCCGATCTCATGCGGCGCGAGGCCAAGGGCCGCACCAATCGCTTGCGGATCGGCTTCGAGCTTCAACGGTTCCGGCAGCTTCGCCAGATCGAACTCGGCAAAGGTGGCGCCATCGTGCCGGCTGACGGCGCAGCGCACCGGGCCGATGTTCTCCTCCAGCACGAAGAGGCCGGCGTCGCTCTCGCCTGCCAGTTCGGCCAGCGCAATCGCCGCGCCGACGGTCGGGTGGCCGGCAAACGGCATTTCATAGTCGGGCGTGAAAATACGGATGCGGTTGCGGTGCTTGGGATTGTCCGGCGACAGCACGAAGACCGATTCGGACAGGTTGAACTCGCGCGCGATGGCCTGCATGGCTGCCGTATCCAGCCCCTTGCTGTCCAACACGACAGCCAGCGGATTGCCGGCCAGCCGTTCGGTCGTAAACACATCGTAAAGCAAGTAATTGCGCGTCTGCATCTTGGAAAACCTTCCGCCTCAATCCGAACATGGCCGAAATTTAATTTGATATTCGAACCAGTAAGCCTGATCTGTGCACCTATAGGGACATTACGCTTCATAGGGGTCCGGCGTGGACCAGCTTGTCAATCTGCCAAAGACGGAATCGGATTCCGCCATCGAGGCGGCGCTCGGACTTGACCGCAACGGCGTGCGCAAGAAGCGCCGCCGCGGCTGGCTTTACGCGCTGCTGGCGCTGATCGCCATTGCCGGTGGTCTCGTCGGCTACCAATGGTATGCCGGCTCTCCCGCCAAGATCGACTACACCACCACGCCGGCCACGATTGCCGATCTCACCGTCGCAGTGTCGGCAACCGGCACGCTGCAGCCCCTCACCCAGGTCGACATTTCGAGCGAACTGTCCGGCATCATACGCTCCGTCTCGGCCGAGGAGAACCAGCAGGTCAAGAAGGGCGACGTGCTGGCGACGCTCGACACGGTGAAACTCGAGGTCCAGATCGAACGCGCCGAGGCTTCGGCCAAGGCCGCCGCCGCCAATGTCGAGGACGCCACGGTCACGCTGGCCGAGAACGAGAAGGCGCTGGTGCGCGCCGCCGAACTGACCAAGCGCGGCATGGCGACCGACCAGTCGCTTGAGGCCGCAACCGCCACGCGCGACCGCTCCAAGGCGGCGCTCGACAGTGCGCAGGCCAATCTCGCCATCGCCCAGGCCGACCTAAAGGCGCAGCAGACCGACCTTGCCAAGAGCACGATCTACGCCCCGATCGACGGCATCGTGCTGACGCGCTCGGTCGACCCCGGCCAGACGGTCGCATCCTCGCTACAGGCGCCGGTGCTGTTCATCATCGCCGCCGACTTGCGCAACATGGAGCTGGTGGCGGCGGTCGACGAGGCCGATATCGGTGCGGTCAAGCCCGGCCAGCATGCGCGCTTCACCGTCGACGCCTTTCCGGAGCGGCCGTTCGATGCCGAGATCGGCGACATCTCCTACGCCTCGGTCACCACCGACGGCGTCGTCACCTACAATGCGCGGCTCGAGGTCAACAACGAAGAGTTGTTGCTGCGGCCCGGCATGACCGCCACCGTTTCGGTCGTCACCAAACAGGCCAAGGGCGTGCTCACCGTGCCGTCCACCGCCTTCCGCTACCGCCCGGCGCAGCAGGCCGCCCGCGCCTGGAGCCTCAGCGACCTGTTTACGGGCCGCATGGGCCGTCCGGGCGGCAATCGCCGCCAGCAGGTGGCGGCGCCCACCGACGGCTCACGCACACTCTATGTGCTGGAGAACGGCCGGCCGCATCCTGTCAACGTCAAGATCGGCTCCACCGACGGTGAACTGACCGAGATCACCTCCGGCCTCGACGAAGGCGCTCAGGTGATCACCGCCTCGCAGCTGCGGAGCTGACGCCGTGGCCGCGGCCCTCATCGGTTTCGACACGGTCTGGAAGAGTTACGGCCAGGGCGAAGCCAAGGTGCATGCACTGGCCGGCGTCGACCTCACGATCAAGCGCGGCGAATTCGTCGCCATCATGGGTCCGTCGGGTTCGGGCAAGTCGACGGCGATGAACATTATCGGCTGCCTCGACACGCCGACCGCCGGCACCTACTCCTTCATGGGCATCGATGCTGGCCGGCTCGACCGCAACCGCCGCGCGTTGCTGCGCAATCTCTACATCGGCTTCGTCTTCCAGGGCTACAATCTGCTACCGCGCACCACGGCGGCGGAAAATGTCGAGCTGCCGCTGATCTATCGCGGCGCGCCGGCCCGCGAGCGCCGCGAGCTTGCCATGCAGGCGCTGGCCGAGGTCGGGCTTGTCGGGCGCGAGCACCATACGCCAGCCGAGCTCTCCGGCGGCCAGCAGCAGCGTGTGGCGATCGCGCGCGCCATCGTCACAACGCCGACGCTGCTCGTCGCCGACGAGCCGACCGGCAATCTCGACACCGCCCGCACACACGAGATCATGGAGCTGTTGACGCGGCTGAACCGCGAGCTTGGCCTGACCATCGCCATGGTCACCCACGAGGCCGACGTCGCCGAATATGCCGAGCGCACCATCCGCTTCCTCGATGGCCACGTCGCTTCCGATTCCTCGAAACTGGAAGTGGCCTGACCATGATCTGGGAAACCGTCCGCCTGTCGCTGCGCTCCATCCGCCGCAATGTGCTGCGCTCGTTCCTGACGCTGCTCGGCATTGTCATCGGCGTTGCCGCCGTCATCGCCATGCTGACCATCGGCTCCGGCACCACGGCCAAGGTCAAGTCCGACATTGCCAAGCTCGGCTCGAACCTGCTCGTCGTCCGCTCTGGCCGCCCGGCAGGCACTGGCGGACCGGGAGGGCTCGACCAGGCGGTGCGGCCGCTGGCCGACAAGGATGTTGCCGCCCTCGTCGCGCATCTGACCGGGGCACGCGCCATTTCGCCGGCCTCGCAAAAACAGGTGCGCGTCATCTTCGGCACCGAGAGCCTGACGTCGGGCGTCACCGGCACCGACAGCGCCTATCTCGACGCCCGCGACTGGAAGCTCGTTTCGGGCCGGCCGTTCAGCGATTCCGAAACACGCTCGGGCACCGGCGTCTGCCTGATCGGCGAGACCGTGCGCCAGCAATTCTTCGGCGCCGGCGAGCCTGAAGGCGAGATCATCCGCGTCAACCGCACCTCGTGCAAGATCATCGGCCTGCTCGAACCCAAGGGCTATACCGGCTTCGGCCAGGACCAGGACAATGTCGTCTTGATGCCGCTTGCCGCCTACCAGCGCCGAATCGCCGGCAACCGCGACATCGACAACATCTATGTCGCCGCCGACGACCGCACGCCGACCACCGAATTGCAGCCGCGCGTCGAGGATATTCTGCGCGACACCCGCCGCATCACGCCCGACCGCGAAGACGATTTCTCGATCCGCGACATGACCCAGATCGCCGACGCCATGGCCAGCGCCACCACCACCATGACCGGCATGCTCGGCGCCGTGGCCGGCGTCAGCCTGCTTGTCGGCGGCATCGGCATCATGAATATCATGCTGGTCTCGGTCACCGAACGCACGCGCGAGATCGGCATCCGGCTCGCCATCGGCGCGCATGAAAAACATATCCTCATCCAGTTCCTGGTCGAGGCGACGGTGCTGTCGCTGCTCGGCGGCATTATCGGTATCCTGGTCGGTCTCGCATTGGCCGGCCTCGCCTCGGCGACGCTGGCCATACCGTTCGCGCCAAGCCCGGCGGTCATCCTGGTTGCCGTCGGGTTTTCGGCGCTGATCGGCATGGTGTTCGGCTTCTTCCCGGCGCTGCGCGGCGCCAGGCTCGACCCGATCGACGCGCTGCGGCACGAGTAAGACCAGGTCAGCTCCACCACTGCGATCTCCATCCGCAACCTTGGATGTTGCCGATTCCCACAATGCTGTCGCCGTCCGATCAGCGACCGGTCAACGCTGCTCCATGCGTGGACTTCATGACCCTCCCCCGCCCGCGCCCAGGGCGACGAGAAGTTCATCCAGTTGCTCGAACTGCTCGCCCATCGCATCCGCCGCCCCTGTCCCGGCAGCGTCGAGAGCTTCCTTCGAGGGATAGAGTTCGTACAGGACCAGCAGCGTCTTGCCACCCTTTTCCTCGAAGGTCACCGTGGTGACGGGTCCAACCTCACCACCTTCGTCATTGGTCCAGACGATGCGCGAGTGCGGTATCACTTCGACATACCTGCCGAAGAACTCGTCAGAGTTTGAGGCATCGTGGCCGAACGCCAGACGGTACGTGCCACCGGTACGAACATCCATCTCGCAGGAACGCAGGAACATGCCCATCGACTTCGGCGCCCACCACTGCTTGAACAGCTCGGGCTTGGTCCACGCCTCGAACACGATGCGCGCCGGGCCGTTGACGATTCGCGTAACGACCAGCTCTCGGTCGGACTTCCGTTCGACCGTCGTGCGGCTGTTCATGGGCTCAATCTCGCTTCTTTTGTCCATCGGCTTTCTCCTTCTGTTTCAATTCCTCGACAACCTTGTCCAACTCGTCGAAGCGTGCGTCCCAGACCTGTCGGTACCTCTCGATCCATGCCGCCTCTTCCTCCAGTCGGCGCAGGCCGAGCTTGCAGGTCCGCACGCGCCCGACCTTTTCCGTGGTGACGAGCCCCGCCTGCTCCAAGACGCCGACATGCTTCTTCATGCCCGTGAGGGTCATGTGGAACTTCTCGGCGAGCTCCGTGATCGAAGCATCGGAACGTCCGAGCTGCTCCAGAACGCCGCGTCGGGTGGTGTCCGAGAGCGCGGCGAACGAGGCATCGAGATGGGGGCGAAGATACTGAACCATATGGTTCAGTATCTAGCAGACGAATTGGCGGCATGCAAGGGGAGGCCGAGCGCGTGCTGCTTTGCCGGCCGCCCTCGCTCCCAAATCGACATTATTTCGATGCAGATTCGATCGACTCGGCGATCTCCTGGCCCTAAGGCAAGATATCTCTGGTCAGGGACGAACAACGCATGAGCAAGAAGGCACGACTGATCTTGGTGATGTTCATCATCGAGGCAGCCCTCGCCGGCCTCTGGTGGTACCTCGCCCGCTATGGCATGGCCAATCCGGATCGCGTTACCGCCGATTTCCAGCAGATCGTCGGCCAGACCATGGGAATGGCAATGGGCGCGTTGCTCGGCCTCGGCGTCATCCTGTTCTTTGTCGCCGCCCGCAACGACCGCAAGGCAGCGCAGAACAAGGGGCAAGGCTGACCCTCGCTCGCCGTTTGGTTGCCACCGTCAGAACGGCAGTCGCGCATTCTCCTTGACCTCCTTCATGACGAAGAAGGTCCTTGTTTGCCGAACGCCCGGCAACGCAATCAGCTTCTGCCCATGCAGCTTGTTGAAATCCGCCATGTCGCGGACCCTGATCTTCAGGAGATAGTCGAAGTCACCGGCGACGAGATTGCAATCCAGCACCTCCTTGAGCTTGAGCACGGCCTCCTCGAAGGCGGCGAAGCTTTCCGGTGTCGAACGGTCGAGCACGACGCCAACCATCACCAGTGCGCCAAGCGCTACGGCGGCGGGCGCGATCTCCGCCCTGACCCCGGTGATGTATCCCTCTTCGAACAGGCGTTGCGTACGCCTATGGCATGTGGCGGCGCTGACATTTACGCGCGCCGCCAGTTCCGCATTGGTCAGCCGTCCCTCGGACTGAAGGGCCCGCAGGATCTTGATGTCAATGCGGTCGAAGGTCGGGTCGGAAGATTCTTCCATATCTGCGGATCTAAATGGACGATTAGAACCAATCTTAGCGTATTTTCTTATGGAAGTGGAAAAATCTTGGAAAGCCTTCGAGAGCACATTTCGCCCCTGTTCGTTTATCCTCTGTCTATTGAAAAACGACTATGGCGGAGGCAAATCGATGTCACTTCTGGCAAAATTCGAACGCTATCCCCTAACCTTCGGCGCGACGCCGATCGAGCATCTGCCGCGGCTGAGCGCGGCGCTGGGCGGGACAGTACAGGTCTACGCCAAGCGCGACGATTGCAATTCCGGGCTCGCCATGGGCGGCAACAAATTGCGCAAGCTCGAATACATCGTTCCGGATGCCATAGCCTCGGGCGCCGACACGCTGGTATCAATCGGCGGCGTCCAGTCGAACCATACCCGCATGGTCGCCGCAACGGCCGCCAAGATCGGCATGAAGTGCGTGGTGATCCAGGAAAAATGGGTGCCGCACTATGACGCCGTCTACGACCGGGTCGGCAACATCCTGCTGACGCGACTGATGGGCGCCGACAGCCGGCTTGTCGATGACGGTTTCGACATCGGCATCCGCAAGAGCTGGGAGGACGCCATCCAGTCGGTGAAGGACGCCGGCGGCAAGCCCTATCCGATTCCGGCCGGCGCCTCGGTGCACAAATTCGGCGGGCTCGGCTATGTCGGCTTCGCCGAAGAGGTGGCGCGCCAGGAGGCCGAGCTCGGCTTCACCTTCGACTACATCATCGTGTGCGTGGTGACCGGGTCGACGCAGGCCGGCATGATCGTCGGCTTCGCCGCGCAAGGTCGCGCCGACCGGGTGATCGGCATCGACGCCTCCGGAACGCTCGACCAGACCCGCGCGCAGGTCCGCCGCATCGTCGATGACACCGCTGCCCTCGTCGGGCTCGGCCGCACGGTCCGCGACGACGAAATCATCATCAACCCCGACTATGCCTATCCGGCCTACGGTGTTCCCTCCGATGAGACCAACGACGCGATCCGGCTGGCGGCCCGCACCGAGGCGATGATCACCGATCCGGTCTATGAGGGAAAGTCGATGCAGGGCCTGATCGACTTGACTCGCAAAGGCTTCTTTCCCGAGGGGTCAAAAATTCTCTACGCCCATCTCGGCGGCGCGCCGGCGATCAACGGTTACAGCTATTACTACAAGGACGACGGCGCCCCGACCCGGCCGCTGAAGGCAGCGAGTTTCGAACCTCGGGAAGTCACTGCGCCGGAGACGCTGCCGCCGCTCTTTCCCTGACAGATCAGGGGTCCTCGCCGCTGCGGGCAAAATGCCACTCGACCAGCGGCTTCATATGCGGCGCCAGTCCCTCCGGCAGGTCGGTGGCATGGCGGATGATCACCGGTCCCTCAATCTCCGGCTCGGCCTCGGTGGCGACGAAGGCGCTGATGCGCCGCGCAATCTCGTCCGCCGGCTCCTCGACGTGGTAGCGGCGGAAGAGAACCGTGCCGGTCGAAGTCGACAGCGCGTGGTAGCGCCTGCCGCGCGCAGCGCCCGTCAGGTCAAGCCCGGTTTCCTCGCGCACCTCGCGGATCATGTTGAAATCGACATCGACGCGGCCGTCGCGAAAATCGATCGGCTCGAACGAGCCGGCGGCGAAATAGACGCGACCGGCCATGACCGTGTGCGAGCCCATCCGGATCGCCACCAGCGCATTGTCGCCGGCGACCAGCATGGCATGGCCATAGGCGTGCTCGGCGCCGGTCCCTTGCCGGTTCTTGCGCCACAGCATGAAGGTCGAGTACTTCACTGCGTGGCAGCGCCCGGCGAGACGGTTGTCGCGCCAGGCGAGTGCTGACAAAAGCACCACGGTGCCGTCGAACAGCGCGGGTTTGGCTTCGGTCTCAAGCCGCCAGTTCTCAGTGATGGCCTGCGCGTTGTCGCGCTCGAACGGATGCTGGCCGGGGTCGAGCCGAACGTCGATCTCATCGACCGGCAGGATGACATTGCGCGGTAGGTCGAAACTCACGCTCAGGCCCCCCACTCAGGCCATGTCCAAAGTGATCGCCACCGGACAATGGTCCGAGGCCTTCGGCCGGTCCCAGCCGGCGCGCGGAAAACGCTCCACCGCCTGACCGGCCGGAAATATGGTGCGCCAGGGCTGGCCGTTGCGGATGATGTCGGGAACGGCCGTCGCATTCTTCGCCGCCAGCCCCTTGGACAGCAGGATGTAGTCGAGCTGGCACAGATGCCGCTCCTGCGGCCCGCGCGTGTGGTAGAAACTCCAGCGGTCCATCTCCGGACGGCGCTCGACGACATTCTCGCAAAAGCCGCCGGCGGTCAGCACATTGAGGCAGGACTGGCTCTCGTCTATCACCTGGAAGCGGTAGCCATCGAAGGCGTCGCCCTCGATCTTCACCCGCTGCCGGTAGTCGTTCATGTCGCCGCAGATCGCCCAGCGCTTGTCGGCGGCATGGTCCTTGCTGAAGCGCTCCTCGATGATGCGGCGCACTGCCTGCGCCTCGGCGACGCGCAGAGGCATCGTCGCTTCGCGCCCGTCGAGCCCATTGCGTGGCGAGCCCATCGATTTGAAATGCACGAGATAGAGCGTCAACGGCACGCCGCCGACCTTGATGTCGACCTCCAGGCAATCACGCCGGAAGATGCGCTCATTGGCCTGATGCCCGAGCTCGGCCAGCTCCGGCGTGAACAGGCCGAACTGCTCGAAGGTGGCATAGGCATGGCTGGTCATGCGCACGAATTCGATCGGCTGTCCCTGCGCGGTCTCGTTACGCATCATCACGGCAACGTCGATGCCGCGCGAATCATTGCCGGCCGTGGTGTATTTCTGCCGGTAGCCCTCACCCACCATCTTGAAGAGATAGCCGTATTCGAAGGCCTTCAGCGCCTCGATATTGTCGACCTCCTGCATGCAGATGATGTCCGCGCGCGTGGCAGCGATGGCGAGCGCCGTCAGCTGGCGCGTGTCGTCGGACTGTGCAATCGCACGCGCCTGCTCCAGCATCTTGTATTCGGCCTCGCTTTGGATGTCGAAAAGCGCCAGCGTACGGTCTTCGTTGAGCTGATTGCGGTAGCCGGAGAAATCGAACCTGTTCATCAGGTTTTCGACATTGAAGGTGGCGAGGCGCAGCGACATGGCCGTGACCTTTGCCCGCAAGCAGCCCCGAAAACAAGAGGCCGGCCCTTGCTCGGCGAGGTTGAGGGAACCTTTCCGTTCATCCTCCGTTCAGATGCAAAGGTCCATCAATAGGCCACTTCCTGGGGTCTTCCGGGCGTGGGGCCTGTATCTCTTGGAGAGTGCAATGAACTCGCTCTTTTCTTCCACCGCCAAATCCGGGCTGATAGCGCTCGGTCTCGTCTCGGGTGTTACGGCGCCGTCCGCCGCCGGCCCGATCCTGCAGCCAAACCTCTCAATTCCGTCAAGCACCGCAGCCCCGACGATCACGCCGGTTCGCGACGACTGGGCGGGCGGCAATGACCGCCGCTCCTTCAACGATTGGCAGTGGCGTCGCCACGACGGCCGTCGCTTTTCCCGCAACTGGAATGGCGGAAACTGGAATGGCGACGACAACTGGCGCTGGCGTCATCATCGCCACCGTCACAGCCGCGATTTCGATACCGGCGCCGCCGCAGTTCTCGGCCTCGGCCTGGGTCTCGGTCTCGGCAGCATCTACAACAACGGCTATTATAACAACGGCTACTACGTGCAGCCGGCGCCCCGCCGCTACTATCGCACGCAGCGTCTTTCCAGCGCCCATGTCCAGTGGTGCTACGACCGCTACCGGTCTTACCGGGCCTGGGATAACACGTTCCAGCCCTACAATGGCCCGCGCCAGCAATGCTGGTCGCCCTATAGCTGAACTATAAGCGACAATGCACGACGGCGCCGCCTATCGCGGCGCCGTTTCCATTTGGGAGAGACGGCTGGATAAGATCGCCGCTAACCATATGTTTATCGGCTCGGACTATCCATGATACGCTGCCCCCATCTGACGATCGCGTCGATCCGATCGCGAAGGACGTGCCGTCATGGCCGACGACGAATTGAGAAACAAACACCGGCAGCGCGTGCTGAAAGGCGCGACGATCCTGCTCGGCCTCACCAATTCCGAGGTCAAGTGCACGGTGCGCAACATGCATGCCGGCGGCGCCGAGCTGAAAGTGCCGATCGACGCGCGCGTGCCGGACGAATTCCTGCTCTATGTGCCGATCGACGGCATCGGCTACAAGGCCGTCGTGCGCTGGCGCCGCGACGACCGCATCGGCGTCGAGTTCACCGGCACCGAGCCGAAGCCGCACTGGCACTACGGCTGAGCTCTGTAGCAGCTGATCGAAAGCCAGCATGAAAAAGCCGGCGGATCGCTCCGCCGGCTTCGTCGCAGTCCTAAAATTGCGGATTAGTTCTTCGCCTTGTCGACCAGCTTGTTCTTCGAGATCCACGGCATCATGGCGCGCAGCTTGGCGCCGACTTCCTCGATCTGATGGCTGTCATTGTTGCGGCGGATGCCCTTGAAGCGCGACATGCCGGCGCGGTATTCCTGCATCCATTCCGAGGTGAACTTGCCCGTCTGGATGTCCTTCAGCACGCGCTTCATCTCGGCCTTGGTCTCGGCGGTGATGATGCGCGGACCCGAAACATATTCACCCCATTCGGCGGTGTTCGAGATCGAGTAGTTCATGTTGGCGATACCGCCTTCATAGATCAGGTCGACGATCAGCTTGACCTCGTGCAGACACTCGAAATAGGCCATTTCCGGCGCGTAGCCGGCTTCCACCAGCGTTTCGAAACCGGCGCGGATCAGTTCGACCAGGCCGCCGCACAGAACCACCTGCTCGCCGAACAGATCGGTCTCGCATTCCTCGCGGAAATTGGTCTCGATGATGCCCGAACGGCCGCCGCCGACGCCGCAGGCGTAGGACAGAGCGAGATCGAGCGCATTGCCCGACGCGTCCTGGTTGACGGCGACCAGGCACGGCACGCCGCCGCCCTTCTGGTACTCGCCGCGCACCGTGTGGCCGGGGCCCTTCGGCGCGATCATGACGACGTCGACGGTCGACTTCGGCTCGATCAGGCCGAAATGCACGTTGAGGCCGTGCGCGAAGGCGATCGCCGCACCATCGCGGATGTTCGGGGCGATCTCGTTCTTGTAGATGTCGGCCTGCAATTCGTCGGGCGTCGCCATCATCATCAGATCGGCCCATTTGGCGGCATCCGCAACGCTCATCACCTTGAGCCCGTCGGCCTCGACCTTCTTGGCGGTCGCCGAGCCGGCCTTGAGGCCGATGGCGATCTCCTTGGCGCCGGAATCCTTGAGGTTGAGCGCATGCGCCCGGCCCTGGCTGCCATAGCCGATGATGGCGACTTTCTTGCCCTTGATCAGGTTGAGATCGGCGTCGCGATCGTAATAGACACGCATTTTGGTCTTCCTTCCCTTTTATAGATCAGTGGCCCTACGGCCGGTTTTTGCTCCGAAAAGAGCGAGAAACTGTTGCGTTGCCCGGACGGCATCGCCGCCGATCGCCGCTTCAGTCAATTCCAGCCGGTCGCCGAGCAGGAGGCGGATCTGCACGTCGCGGGCGACCAGCCCGAAAAAGCTGCGGAATGCCGTTTCGGCATCCGTAAAATCGAGCAGCCCGGCCTGCTTGCCGGCCAGCAGCACCGGCTTCAGCCGCCTGGCCAGCGCAAAGCGGCCATTCTCCAGCACGATGGCGCCGAGATCGTCCTTGCCCGGCTTACGCTTGAATGACCCGGCATGGCCGACCGCCACACGGTTCAAGGCAATCGACGTGTCGCTCGAAATTACCTTCAGCCAGTCCGCGGCAAAGCCTTCAAGGCTTGCCGTCAGCGAGGCAAGATCGAGTCTCTCGCCGTCGACCGGCACCACACGCACCTTCGAGGCCTGCCACTGCACCGTAGCCGTCAGCAGCCCGTCGCGGTCGCCGAACCATTTGTAGAGCGTTTCCTTGGAACAGCTGGCGCGGCGCGCAACCGCGGTCATCGTCAGATTGTCGCCCTCCTCGACCAGCAGGCGCAAGGCCGCGTCCAGAACGGCCTTCTGCCGCTCCGTCAAGGTCTCGCTGGTGTCGATGTCGGCGCTTGCCTGCAACACGGTCGTTCCTCGGCGGCAGGCGAGCCAGCAAGAGCGGCAAGCCGTACCGTACGTTACGGTTCGCCGTTCTATGCCGTATTGCACTCAGCCTTGCAAGCCCTATTTCTGTCTCAACGGTTCGTCGCTGGACCGTTTGCTGTGGGAAGAAGATGCTGGTCGGATTGCTCGCCTTGACGGTAGCCGCCGTGTTCTCCGGCGCCGCCATCTATGTCAGCGTCGCCGAGCAGCCGGCGCGGCTTGGCCTCGATGACAAGGCGCTGCTCAAGGAATGGCAGCCTTCTTACAAGCGCGGCGCGGCCATGCAGGCCTCGATTGCCATTGTCGCCTGCGTCCTCGGCCTGATCGCATGGTGGCAGACCGGTGGCTTCGCCTTTCTGCTCGGCGCAATTCTGATCATCCTGCCCTGGCCGTGGACGCTGATGGTGATGTTGCCGACCAACAAGCTTCTGGAAGCGATGGACGCGAGCGCCGACAATCCGCAAGCCAGAGCCCTGATCGTCAAGTGGGGCACCCTGCACCTGGCGCGCGCCGGACTGGGCGTGCTGGCGACACTGGCCTTTCTCTGGGGCAGCCATCTGGCCTGACATCGGCCGGATCTTATCGGACGGATCAATCCGCAACCGGCGGATGACGCAGCCGCCCAAGCAACGCCGACACCGTGCTCAGCTCGTCCGCCGAAAGCTTTTCGCCGACCAGTTCGGCGATCGAGCGTCCATAGACCGCCCACGTCCGCCGGCGCGTCTCGCGCCCTTTGGCAGTGATGCGGATGGTCTGACCGCGGCCGTCATCGGCGACCTTCAGCTTCTCGACCAGCCCGTCGGCTTCGAGCCGCGCAAGCAGCCGCGAGATGTTGTACTGCGCAAACAGGGTGCGCTCGGTCAGTTGGAACGGCCGCAGCCCGCCCTCGCCCGCCTCGGCAAGCTCATGCAGCACGTCGTACCAGTCGAGTGGCGGCAAGCCGCTGTCCTTCAAAGCCTCTTCGGCCTGTTCGATCAACTGGCGCGAAACGCGCATCAGGCGCGCCCAGGCCTTGATGGCTTCCGGCGAAGGCATGGCTTTCTCGGTCATGGCCTCATCCTAAGCGATAGATGCAATTGCATCAAGCTTGACGATTAATGCATCTGCATCTATATTCATGCAACTGCATCAACCACCGAGGAATCCATGAGACACGAAATCTGCAAAGTCGCCGACGTCCCGCAGACGGGCAGCCTGATCGCGCCGTTCTTCGGCCGCGAGGTCCATGTCTGGCGCAGCGGTGACCGCATCCGCGCCGCCGCCAATGTCTGTCTGCATTTCGGCGGGCCGCTCGACTGCAAGGACGGCAAACTCGTCTGCCAATGGCACGGTGCCGCCTTCGACATGACATCAGGCGACCGGCTCGAAGGCCCGGCGCCAAAAGCATCCCGCCTGATGTTCCTGTCGACGCGCGTCGAGGACGGCGCGTTGAACTATGTCTGGGGGGAGTGACATGCCAGAGAAGAATGAAATGACTGGCAAGCTCACTCTCGTCAGCCATCATCTGTGCCCCTATGTCCAGCGCGCCGCGATCTCGCTGACCGAGAAGCGCGTGCCGTTCGAGCGCGTCACCATCGACCTCGCCGACAAGCCGGACTGGTTCAAGGCGATCTCGCCTTTGGGCAAGGTGCCGCTGCTGATCGTCCAGGCAAATGGCAAGGAGACAGTGATCTTCGAATCCGCCGTCATCCTCGAATTCCTGGAGGAGACGCAAGGCAATCCCCTCCACCCAGCCGACGCTTACGCCCGCGCCCGGCATCGTGCCTGGATCGAGTTCGGTTCGGCGACGCTGAACGCCATCGGCCGCTTCTACTCGGCGTCGACAGAGGCGGGTTTTCTCGCCGAAGCCGGCGCGCTGTCGGCCATGTTCGACCGCATCGAGAGCGAGCTGGCCGACCAGGCGGGACCATGGTTCGCCGGCGAGCGCTTCTGCCTCGTCGATGCCGTTTACGGCCCGGTCTTCCGCTATCTCGACACCTTCGATCGGATCGGCGATTTCGGCATGCTGGACGGCAAGCCTCTGGTCCAGGCCTGGCGCAAGGCATTGAGCGAACGCGCCTCGGTCAAGGGCGCGGTGGCGCCGGACTATCCGCAACGCCTGCGTCAATTCCTGCGGGCGAGAAATTCGTTTCTCTCGACCCTGATCCAGCCGGATGATCTCGCCAGTGCACCTCCTTTAGCCCGATCCGCCTGAACGGATCGATCACCGTGCCGGCCACCATCGAGGCAAGCACGCCTGGCACTGGCGGGATTTTCGCGATGGTCGCCACCAGCCTGTCGCGGAAGAAGGGCAGCATGGTGCCGTCCGACTGGTAGAACTGCCTCCACACTGTCCGCTTGTGCCAAGGCATGGCTGAGCGCTGCCGCATCGAGCAGCGCCATGTTCGCGCCCTGCCCGAGCTGCGGGCTGGTCGAATGCGCGGCGTCGCCGATCACTGCCAGACGCCGTCCCGCCGGCAGCCTCATCGTGTGATGGCCGTAGCGTGCCAGCGACAGCTGGTCGAACCTGTCGATCTGGCTGGTGAACGCTTCGCACGCCGGCCATAGCGAGATCAGCCTCGCCTTCCAGGCGTCGAGGCCCGCAGCTCGGACCTGTTCGACATCCGCCGGCTTCAGGCTCCAGAAGAACGCCGCCATTTTTTCGGCACTCGGCTGCGGCCTGCCGATCGGCAGCACGCCGATCATCACGCTCGCCTTGTCGTAGCGCTGCAGCAGCGCATTTTCGTCGAACCCTTTGCCAGCCGAGCGATGCCCAGAACGCGCCATAGGCAAGCGGCCGCGGCTCGGCCGGATCGTTGAGGCTCTGGCGCAGTTTCGAGCGCGAGCCGCTGGCGTCGACGACGAGGTCGAACGGCCCTCCCCTTCGGCCCTTATCGAAGACCAGGTGCGCCCGCTCGCCGACCACCAGCGTCTCGATCTCGACGCCGGTCGAAACGTTCGAAGATGGTGACGTTATGCCCGGCGCGCTTGAGATAGAGCGCCGTGGCCAGCCCTGCCGGGCCGGCGCCGGCAATCGCGATGTCGAGAGATTTTTCCATTGCCCGCCCAACCAATGGCCGGACAATCCTTCAGCGACCCTGCCAAATCAAGCCATTGCGGCATGCGCCAAAAAATCAACCACCGGCGTCGAAGGCAGCACGTGCCTCGCGCACCGCACCATGGTTGATTTCGGCCCACAGGATCAATTGATGCAAAGCGCCGAACATTGAGCGTCCGAGGTCGGTCAGGCTGTATTCGACGCTTGGCGGCTTGGTCGGGAACACTTCGCGATGAACAAAGCCGTCGCGCTGCAGATCGTGGAGCGTCTGAGTGAGCATGCGCTGCGAGATGTCGGGCACCAAGCGCCGCAACTCGCCGAAACGATAAGGCTGCTCGGCGAGCGCCGCCATCAGCAGCGAACTCCATTTGCCGTTCACCCCCTGCATCACGTCGCGAACCGGGCAATCGGCAATGTTTGCGCCATTGCTGGTGGCTTTGAATATATTGAGCTTGGTTTTCAGATTGACGATCTTGCTGTCCACGGCTGCTGGTTCCCTGGCGGTGCCTACCTCCCTGAAAACTGCCTTCTTTACGGCGACGGGTCAATTCCTATTTTAGTGCTGGTCTCTTTTTGAGACCACAAGAGCACCCGCCACATTGGCGCAAAATCAGGATCTCCCGATGACCGAAACCCTTCTCGTCACCGGCGCCTCCGGCCAGCTTGGCCGCAGCGTCATCAACCACCTGCTGAACACCTTAAAGATTCCCGCTAGCCGCATCATCGCCACCACCCGTACACCCGCCAACCTTGCCGACCTTGCGGCGTGGGGCGTCCTCGTCCGGGCCGCCGACTTCAACGATCCGCAATCGCTTGGCAAGGCCTTCGCCGGGGCCGACCGGGCGCTTGTCATCTCGACCAATGAACTTGAGATACAGGGAAAGCGGCGCGAGCAGCAGCTGGCGGCGGTGACGGCGGCCAAACAGGCTGGCGTCGGCCATCTGTTGTACACCTCGATGCCCAACCCAGAACCTGGTTCGCCGGTTGTTTTCGCGCCCGACCACTACGACACCGAACAGGCGATCAAGGCGAGCGGCATTCCGTACACGATCTTCCGCAACGGCTGGTATAACGAGAACCTGTTCATGGCGTTGCCGCAGGTTCTGGCATCGGGTCAATGGTACACCTCCGCCGGCGACGGCGCCATTTCCTACGGCACGCGTGACGATTTCGCGGCGGCGATCGCCGCGGGGCTCGCCTCGGACAGCAGCGAAAGCGCGACCTACACGCTGACCGGCCCCAGTGCGTACACGGCTGCCGAGGTGGCGGCGTTGGTCACCGAAGTCACCAACAAGCCGATCCAGGTCATCCAGCTTTCCGACGAAGCCCTGACCGAGGGAATGAAGTCAGCCGGCCTGCCTGAACCCTTCGCCAAGGTCCTGGTGTCGTTCGACGCAGCCGCCCGCGCTGGCGATCTCGGCATAGTGACCGACGCCGTCGAAAAACTCTCCGGCCGCAAATCGGTGCCGCTGAAGCAGTTTCTGGAGACGAACAAGACCGCGCTGGCCGGCTAAAGCGACAGCTGAGCTGCACTGCAAAGGCAAAGGCCGTACCTTCGGGCACGGCCTTTTCTGTCAGATCGCCACCTGCGTGCCGATCTCGACCACGCGCCCCGTGGGGATCTGGAAATATTCCGTCGCGTCGGCCGCCGTGCGGGCGAGCCCAATGAACAGCTTGTCCTGCCACACCGGCATGCCGGAATTGGGCGAGGCCTTGAGCGAACGCCGCGACAGGAAGAACGAGGTCGTCATGATGTCGAACTTCCAGCCCTGCTTGCGGCAGATCGCCAGCGCACGCGGAATGTTGGGCTGTTCCATATAGCCGAAGGTCAGCGTCACCCGCATGAACAGCTCGTTGACCGTCTCCATCTTGACGCGCTCGCTGTCGGGCACCAGCGGCTGCGGCGCCGTCACCACCGAGAGGATGACGTTCTGCTCGTGCAGAACCTTGTAGTGCTTCAGGCTGTGCATCAGCGCGGTTGGCGCGCTTTGCGGATCGCTGGTCAGGAACACCGCGGTGCCGGACACCAGCTGCGGCTTCTTCTTCAACAGATTGCCGGCGAGGAAATCGAGCGGGATTTCGTTGCGGCGGGTCTTGTCGAAGAGATAGCGGCTGCCGCGCACCCAGGTCCACATGGCGAGCACGATGGTGAAGGCCACCGCCAGCGAGGCCCAGCCACCCTCGAACACCTTGACGATGTTGGAAGCAAAGAAGCCGACGTCGATGAAGCCGAACACAGCCGTCATTGCGACCGCTACCCACAGCCGCCATTTCCAGATGCGCGTCATGACGACGAAGAGCAGCACTGTCGTGACCAGCATGTTGCCGGTGACTGAGATGCCGTAGGCCGACGCCAGCTTGCTCGATTCGCCGAAGCCGACCACCAAAAGCATCACCACCAGCGCCAGCAGCAAATTGACGCGCGGCATGTAAATCTGGCCGGACTGCCGTTCCGACGTGTGCAGGATTTCCAACCGCGGCAGCATGTTGAGTTGCACAGCCTGCCGGGTCAGCGAGAAGGCGCCTGATATGACCGCCTGGCTGGCGATAACCGTCGCCGCCGTCGCCAATACGACCATGGGGATCAGTGTCCAGCCTTCGTTCATCTCGAAGAATGGATGGCCGACCACGCCATTCTTGGCCAGCACGAAAGCGCCCTGCCCGGCATAGTTGAGCAGCAGGCAGGGGAACACGATCGCCAGCCAGGCGAGCACGATCGGCTTGCGGCCGAAATGGCCGAGATCGGCATAAAGCGCTTCGGCGCCGGTGACGGCGAGGAAGATGGCGCCGATGGTGACGAAGGCGACGTCGGGCGAATTGATCAGGAAGGCGACGATGTAGTGCGGACTGACCGCCCACAGGATTTCCGGATCGGCGATGATGTGGTTCAGGCCGGAAAGGCCGATGGCCAGGAACCAGACCGCCGTGATCGGCCCGAAGATCAGCGCCACGCCGCCGGTACCAAAACGCTGCACCGAAAACAGGATCGCCAGGATAACCAGCGTCAGCGGCACCACATAGGGCTGGAAGGCCGGGGTGACGACATTCATGCCTTCAACCGCCGAAAGCACCGAAATCGCCGGCGTGATGACGGCGTCGCCGAAGAACAGCGACGCGCCGACGATGCCCACACCGAGGATGATCGCCGAGCGCGTCGGGAAACTGCCCCGCGCCAGCGCCATCAGCGACAGCACGCCGCCCTCGCCGCGGTTGTCGGCGCGCAGCACGAAATTGATGTATTTGATGGTGACGATGATCGTCAGCGACCAGATGATGAGCGACAGCACGCCCAGAATATCGCCGCGGTCGGCGACCTCGCCGCCGGACGACGCCACCAGTGCCTCGCGGAACGCGTAGATCGGGCTGGTGCCGATGTCGCCATAGACCACGCCGAGCGCGCCCAGCATCAGCACCTTGGTGCTATGCTGTTCGATTTCGGGATGGCTCGATTGTTCGACGGGTTCTGCCTCACTACCAGTATTGGTAAGGGCCATGGACGACACTCCGATAAGCGGGCGGTGCTCTACGCTTGCTGCGATGCAATATCAAGTGCCCTCAGGTAATGGCTGCCATGCCGTAACGCCAGGGGTTTGCCTCTACCACCCGCATGCCCTAAGAAACCGCCCCACCGTGCCGGCCATGCCATACTCCAACGCATCGGCTGTCAACCCATGCCCTATCGACACTTCGGCCAATGCCGGGATGCGCCTTGCCAACGCCGGCAGGTTGTTCACCACCAGATCGTGGCCGGCATTGACCTGAAGCCCCGCGGCGAGTGCCGCGTCAGCGGTTTTTCCCAATCTTTCCAGTTCCTTCTGCGCCTTGGCGGAATCGGAATAGCAGCTGCCGTAAGGCCCGGTATAGAGCTCGATCCGGTCCGCGCCGGTATCGCGCGCGGCGGCGACGCCGTCGGGGTCCGGATCGGAAAACAGTGACACGCGAAAGCCCCCCTTTTTCAGGCGCTTAACGATCGGATTGAGGAACGCGGCCTCGGCGGCAAAGTTCCAGCCATGGTCGGAGGTCGCCTGCGCCGGATCGTCGGGCACCAGGGTGACCTGTTCCGGCTGGTGCTTTTCCACAAGCGCCAAAAAATCCTGCGTCGGATAACCTTCGATGTTGAATTCCGCCTTGGGAAACTCGTCGTCGATCAGCGCTCGGATCTCAGGCAAGTCGGAATGCCTGGTGTGGCGCTCGTCCGGCCGCGGATGCACCGTCAGCCCGTGCGCGCCGGCGGCAAGCGCCAGGCGGCCGAGCCCGGTGACGCTCGGCCATGGCAGATCGCGGCGGTTGCGCAGCATGGCGATGGCGTTGAGGTTGACGGAAAGTTTTGCGGGCATGGCGTGAGGTCCGGCTGTTTGTGCAGCGCATCTATACTGCCTTTGACGGGAACAGACAGGGGGTTTCGGGTGTTCCAGTCATGACATCTGCTCGCAGAGGGAGGCCCAGCCAATGAATTTTCTCCAATCCGTGCCGGCGATCCGCCGTATCGAAACCGACCGTGAGGATCTTTTCGCCATCGACGTTGTCGGCCATATCTCGGCGGCAGACGGTGAAAATCTGTTTGGATTGCTTGAGGCCGCCTACGCGCTTCACCCGCGAATCGACGTGTTGATGCGGCTGGTCGATCACGAGGGTGTCGACTGGGCGGATGTCGCCGACGAGACGCTGAAACAGGGCACGGTGCACGCCCTGGAGCATATCGCCCGCTGCGCGACGATCGGCGAGCCGAACTGGATAGCGGATGCGCAGAGCTTCCTCCCCGCTGCATCTCCCATCGAGTTCAGGCACTTCAAGGCCGAGGACGAAGCGGACGCCTGGCAATGGCTGGGCGCGACGCCACTCAGCCCTGCTACGCCAACTGCTACCTGACGCCAGCTATCTAACGATGGTCAGCCGCTCTGCGGCGCGGGTGATGGCGGTGTAGAGCCAGCGCTGGCGGGTTTCCTTGAAGGCCCAGCTCTCGTCGAACAGCACGACGTCGTTCCACTGCGAGCCCTGCGCCTTGTGCACGGTCAGCGCGTAGCCATAGTCGAAATCGTCAAAGCGCTTCTTCTGCTGCCAGGGGATATCAGCGTCCGGATCCTCGAACGCCGACTTGAGCAGCTTGATCTTGGCGACGCCGCGGTCGGGATCGTCTTCTTCGGGCGAGACCAGAAGATTGATGCCGGGCTTCACCGTCTCGCGCGACGAGGTCATCACCTTCCACAGCGAGCCGTTGAGAAGACCCTTGGCCGGGTCGTTGCGCAGGCAGACCAGCTTGTCGCCGGCCTGCGGATAATCGGCATTGAACCCCTTCAGCTCGCGCAGGCGCTGATTGTAGCGGCGGCGCGTGCGGTTGGTGCCGACCAGCACCTGGTCCGCCTTCAGCACCAGCTCCTGGGTGACGTCCTCCTTGCCGATAACCTGCGCGGTGCCGTAGTCGCCGCGCATGAACTCGCGGCCCTCGCGCACGTCGAGCGCCAGCTGGATGATCGGATTGTCGCGCGCCTGGCGGTGGATTTCGGTGAGCAGCACATCCGGCTCGTGCTCGGTGAAGAAGCCGCCGCCCGAGATCGGCGGCAGCTGCGCCGGATCGCCGAGCACCAGGATAGGCGTGCCGAAACTCAAGAGATCGCGCCCAAGCTGCTCGTCGACCATCGAGCATTCGTCGATGACAACCAGCTTGGCACGCGAAATCGGGCTTTGCCGGTTGAGCGAAAAGGTCGGCGACATCGAGGTCTTGCCGGTCACCTCGTCGGCAACCGATTCCTCGCCTTTCGGCCGGTAGATCAGTGAATGGATGGTGCGGGCATTGACGGCGCCCTTGGAGCGCAGCACCTGTGCGGCCTTGCCGGTGAAGGCGGCGAACTGCACCTGGCCGTCGACATGTTCGGCAAAATAGCGTGCCAGCGTCGTCTTGCCGGTGCCGGCATAGCCGAACAGCCGGAAGACCTGCGGCCGGCCCTCCTTGAGCCAGCGCGCCACCGCCTTCAACGCCTCATCCTGTTGGGGAGAGAATTCCATCAGCTGGAGAGACCGGATTCGCAAGGGAAAGACAAGGCCGTCACCATCAATGCCTTCGGACGCAAGCTATCAGGCTCGAACCGGAACGTAAAGGGAACAAACGTAAAGGAGCCGGGTAGTCGCCTCACATAAGGACATACCGTCAGCGCTGCCCCTCATTGCCCTGCCGGACGTTCGTCATTCGAAAAGCCAAGCAGTTGGCTTTTCGTCCGCTTCGCGGACCATTCCTCAACTCCCCGTATGGTGACGGGGAGAAAAAGGCTGGCCGCAGCCTCGGCGCCATCATGAGATGCTGGAGATTAGCGAAACCGGCGATGACAGCGCCCCTCTCCCCGTCACTATACGGGGAGAGGATGCCGGCAGGCAGGTGAGGGGCAGCGCAAACGCTCCAAACTTTATACCTCACCAAGCCCGGGATCGTTCTCCAGCAGGATAGGCTTGCCATGCGGCGTGGCATGGGCGGCCCGCTCCCAGGCGGCGGCGAGTGTGTCGACATCGCTTTTTCCGGCGACGCCCTTGGCCGCCAGCAGTTTCTCCAGCGCCGCCAGCCAATGCTCGTAGTAGTCATGCCCGTCGCTTGCAGCGCTCGGCTTCTTCACCTGCGCCGACAGCGCTTCGGCCCATTCGCTCCAGGAGAACAGGCCCTTGTCATGCAGCGCCACCGTCATGGCGAAGGCTTCGGCCTGCCACGGCTCTGAAAACACCGGCTCATCGAACCCTGCCGGCAATGCGCCCTCATGCCGGCTCAAGATAGCTCTCCCAGGCATCGATCGAGACGGTGAGCGTCGGGTCGGCGCCCTCGCCCCAAATTTCAGGGCCATCGAAGACGACGGTATAGACCCATTGCGGGTTTTCGCCCTTGCCATGCGCGTTGCTGTCGGGGAAGACAAAACCGTCGCGCACAGCCTCGATCACGCCCTGCTTGTCGCGCGCATAGCGCGGCAGGCGCGTATGGCCGGTGGGACTGAAATTCTTTGTCCGCACAGGATCGCCCGCTTTGAACCGCGCCGGTGTCGCAACCGGCCGGTCGCAAGGGCCGCCCTTGGCCAGCACCGCCGGCACGCTTTCGGCCTTCAACACCCTCTTCGGTGTCGCCGCCGGATCGACCGCCCTGCCCGTATCGAGATCGCGCTCGGTGACGAAGCCGTGGCGCTTCAACAGCACCTCCAGCGCCTTGATCCAGATCTGGTAGTAGCTCGATGAATAGTAGACCGCCGGATGCAACGATTCCCTGGCGTGCCGGCTCTCATCGATGTTCCAGGCGCCCATGGCGCCGGCTGTGAGCGTGACGCCAAGCGCCCGCCTTTCCCATGCCGCATGGAAATAAGGTTCGTCCTTTTCAGGTGCGACCGGGCCAAACCCCATCTGCCCGCCGAGATCCTGCGGCCCGTTCATGCCGGCACCTTCGCGACAGCGGTGCCGATCATTGCATCGCGGCTGACCAGCTCCGCGAGCTGTTCCTCGCTCCAGCCTTCTGTACCCTCAGGCCGTATCGGCATCACGAGATAGCGCAGCTCGGCGGTCGAATCCCAGACGCGGATCTTTTTCTCCGCCGGCAAGGTCAGGCCGAATTCCTCCAGCACGCCGCGCGGATCGATCACCGCGCGGGAGCGGTAAGGCGGCGCCTTGTACCAGACCGGCGGCAGGCCAAGCACCGACCACGGATAGCAGGAGCACAGCGTGCAGACGACGAGGTTATGCGTCTCCTCCGTGTTGAACACCGCCTGCATGTGTTCGCCCTGCCGGCCGGTGTAACTCAGCGAGGCGATCGCCTCCGTCGCATCGCGCTTCAGCCAGTCGGCATAAGCCGGGTCGCTCCAGGCTTTCGCCACAACCCTGGCGCCATTACGCGGCCCGATCTTGGTCTCATAGGTGTCGACGATGACATCGATCGCCGCCGGATCGATCAGGCCTTTTTCAGTGAGGATGGTTTCCAGCGCGCGCACCCGCGCCGCAAATGGGTCGAACTCGTTGTCGTGGTCATGATCGTGGGACATGACCGCAGATTAGGATTGCCGGAACGACTCGGCAAGCATGACAGCTTGGGCCACGGGCCGCTGCCTATTCGGCGGCGGCCTTTTGCGGTTCGACAAGCCGGTCCTCGGGGCCGAACAGCGAGCCTTGCTCGCCGCTCTCGACAGCATGCAGCGCCGGCCGGCTCTTTTTCGAGGAGAAGAAGCTCATCAGCCAGCCGGAGAAATTCTCGAAATAGACGTAGATCACCGGCGTGACGAACAACGTCAGCGCCTGCGAAGCGAGCAGACCGCCGACAACGGCGACGCCGAGCGGCTGGCGCAGTTCCGCACTGGCGCCGGTGCCGAGCGCGATCGGGAACGTGCCCATCAATGCTGCCAGCGTCGTCATCATGATCGGCCTGAACCGCATCAGGCACGCCTTGTGGATGGACTCCTTGGCCGACATGCCGTCTCGTCGCAGTTCCAGCGCGACGTCGACCATCATGATGCCGTTCTTCTTGACGATGCCGATCAGCATCAGGATGCCGATCACCGCGATCACCGAAAGATCCATGCCGGCAAAGCGCAACGCCACCACTGCGCCGAGCACCGCCGAAGGCAGGCCGGTCAGAATGGTCAGCGGATGGATGAAGCTCTCATAGAGGATGCCGAGCACGATGTAGATGGTCAGGATGGCGCCACCGATCAGCAGGCCCTGATTGGCCAGCGAATCCTGGAAGGTCTTGGCGGTGCCGGCGAAGCTGGTCGAGATCGCCTTCGGCATGCCGATCTGCTCCTTCAGCGCGTCGATGCGGGCCGTGCTGTCGCCGAGCGCCACGCCCTGCGGCAGATTGTAGGAGATGGTCACCGCCGGAAGCTGGCCGAGCTGGTTGACCGTCAGGGCGCCGGCCGTGCGGTCGACGCGGGCAAAAGCGCCGAGCGGCACCAGGCTGCCGCTCGCCGTCCGCATCTGGATGGCGAGCATGCGCTCCGGCGACCATTCGATGTTGGGATCGAGCTCGGTGATGACTTCATAGCTGTCAGCCGAACCGAAGATTGTCGAAACCTGGTCGGTGCCGAATCCGCCATAGAGGGCGGAGCGCAGCGTGTCGGTGTCGATGCCGAGCTGGGCGGCCTTGTCGCGGTCGACCACCAGCGATGCCTGCAGGGCATTGTTCTGCAGATCGCTGGTGACGTCGGTGAAATTCGCATGGTCGGCCGCCATCGCGTCATTCAGCTTCTGCGCCCAGATGTCGGTCTGGCCGGTATCGAGGCCCTGTACGACCAGCTGGTAGGCGCTGGCTGACGAGCGCGAACCGAGCCGCAGGTTCTGCACCGGCTGCATGTAGGTTTCGATACCCGCCACGCCGGCCAGTTGCCGCCTTAGATCCGCAAGCACCTTCTCGATATCGGGACGCTGGTCCTTGCCCTTGAGCTGAACGAAAAGCTGCCCCTGGTTGAGCGCATTGCTGCCGCTGCCCGCGGACCACGCCACATGATCGACATAGGGCGAATGCGAAAAGACGCTGGCCACCTGCCCCTGCAGCTTCGACATGGCGTCGAACGAGATGTCCTGGCGCGCGATTGTCGTCACCGATATCTGGCCGATATCCTCCTGCGGGAAGAAGCCCTTCGGCGACACCTCGATCAGCCACACCGAGCCTGCCGCGGTTCCGATGAAGACGAGGAACACCAGGAAAGTGTGGCGCAGGCAGAAGCTGAGCAGCCGGTCGTAGCTGCGGGTAACAAAATCCTGCTTGTGGCCAGGGCCATGCTTGTCGCGGTCGGCCTTCGTCACCGACAGCAGCCGCGAGCACAGCATCGGCGTCAGCGTCAGCGACACGAACATCGACGCCAGGATGGCGACCGTTACCACTACGGCGAACTCGTTGAAGATGCGGCCGATGACACCACCCATCAAAAGCACCGGGATGAACACCGCCACCAGCGAGATCGAGATCGAGATGATGGTGAAGCCGATCTCGCGTGCGCCTTTCAGCGATGCGTCAAAGGCCGACAGCCCATCCTCCTCCATGTGGCGGAAGATGTTTTCCAGCATGACGATGGCATCGTCGACGACGAGGCCGACGGCAAGCGTCAGGCCCATCAGCGATATGTTGTCGATGGAAAAGCCGAACAGGAACATCGCGCCGAGCGTGGCGATCAGCGAGATCGGCACCGCCACGGCCGGAATGATGGTTGCCGTCACCCGGCGCAGGAAGACGAAGATCACCATCACCACCAGCGCGATGGTCAAGAGAAGAGTGAACTGCACATCGTCGACGGCCTGGCGGATCGAGGTCGAACGGTCGTTGAGCAGCTTGATCTGGGCGGCGGCCGGCATCTGGTCCTGGAAGGACGGCAGCATCGCCTTGACCTTGTCGACGACGTCGACCGTGTTGGCGTCGGGCTGGCGCTGCACGGCCATGATGATCGCGCGCGTACCGTCGTACCAGCTCGCCGTCGTCGTGGTCTGCACCGAATCGACGACGCGGGTCACTTCGCCCAGCCGCACCGGGTGGCCATCCTTGGTGGCGATGATGAGGTTGGAGAAGCCTGCGGCGTTGGTGAGCTGCGTGTTGGCGGTGATGGTCAGCTGCTGCTTGTCGTTCTGTAAGACGCCGAGCGGCGTGTTGCTGTTGGCCGACGTGATCGCCGTCTGCAGCTGGTCGATCGAGATGCCGCGCGCGGCAAGCGCGGTCGGATCGATCTGGATGCGCACCGCATATTTCTGCTGGCCGAAGATCGAGACCTGCGCCACCCCGTCGATGGTCGACAGCGAGGGCGAGATGACATTTTCGGCGAAGGCATCGAGATCGGTCAACGGAACCGTATCGCTGACCAGCGACATCAAAAGGATCGGCGCGTCGGCCGGATTGACCTTGCGGTAGCTCGGCGGCGAGGTCATTTCCGGCGGCAGCGATTTCTGTGTACGCGCGATCGCCGCTTGCACGTCGGCGGCGGCCGCGTCGATGTCGCGGTTGAGCACGAACTGGATGGCGATCGAGGTCTGGCCGAGCGAGTTGGTGGTCGAGATCGAATCGATGCCGGCGATCGTCGCGAACTGCTTGATCAGCGGCGTCGCCACCGAGGTCGCCATGGTCTCGGGCGACGCGCCCGGCAGTGACGCCGAGACGTTCACGACCGGAAATTCAGCACTTGGCAGTGCCGCCACCGGCAGGAACTTGTAGGCAAACAGCCCGCCCAGCACGAGGGCGAACGACATCAGCAGCGTGGCGACGGGCCTGCGTATGCAGAATTCGGAAATCATTGGGCGCCAGCCTTCTCGGCTTGCGCGACCTTTGGCGCCGCCTGATCACCACCGGCCGCCTTGCCCTCATGCACGGCGGCGCCGTCCTTCAGCCTGGTCTGGCCCTCGACGACCACCTTCTCGCCGGACTTGACGCCCTCGCTGATGGCGCTGTTTTCGCCTTCGGTCAGCGCCACTTGCACCGGCCGCATCTCGACCGTGTTGTCCGGCTTGACCACATAGACGAAGGGGCCCTTCTGGCTGGGCTGGACCGCGACCGTCGGAACCGAGGTCATCTGCGGCATGATGCCGGCGTCAAGGATGACGTTCACATACTGTCCGGGCCATAGCGACAGATCGGCATTGGGTATGCTTGCCCGCGTCGCAATGGTTCCGGAGGCAGTGTCGACACTGGAATCGACGAAGTCGAGTGTGCCCTTGCCAATCGGCGTTGGGTCGCCGTCCTTGGTCAGCGTGACCGCGCCCTGGTGCGGGTTGGCCAGCGCCTTGTGCAGCAGCGCCAGATTGCTTTCCGGGAGGTTGAAGTTGACCTGCAGCGGATCTATCTGGGTGACAGTCACCAGCGGCGTCGCCGTGGTGCTGTTGCCGTTGCTGACGGTGACGAGGTCGCCAACCGAGACATTGACGGCGCCCAGCCGGCCCGAGATCGGCGCCGTGATCGCTGCGTAGCTCAGCTGGACGGTATCGGCATCGATCGTCGCCTTGTCGGCGTCGATGGTTGCGGCCGCCGCCTTCTGCGCGGCCAGCGCCTGATCGTAGGTCTGCTGCGTGCCGGCCTGCTTGGCGACCAGGTCCTTGGCGCGCTGCAGATCGGCCTGAGCGCTGACCAGCATCGCCTGGTCCTTGGCCAGCGTCGCCTGGTCCTTGGCCAGTTGCGCCTTCAGCGACCGGTCGTCGAGCGAGAACAGCAGATCGCCGGTCTTCACCATCTGCCCGTCCTTGACGTCGATCGACACGATCTGGCTGGACACGCGCGCATTGATGTTGACCACGGCCGGCGAGGATACGAAGCCGATGGCGTAGCGGCGGATCGGAAAATCGGCCGTTGTCGCGGTGGCCGAAACGATCGAGGCCGAACGGGCGGCATTGCCGCCGGCGCCGGATTTGCCCGCGGCCTTGTCAGCCGAAGTCTTGTCCGCCGCAGCCGGCTTGTCCGCCGCTGTCTGCCTGGCGCCCGGCAGCATCTGCTGCAGACTGCTCATCGCCGCCGGCGAAAAATAGACCCACGCCGCGGCAACACAGGCCGCCGCCACTACCACCGCCAGAACGACTTTCCCGCGCATCGACTACAAGCCCTATGATCCGACACGCCGAACCCGGTGGTCTCATTCTACCGCAAATCACGGCGCCTTGCCGCGATTTTGCGGAAGTAGATAGGACACGCCTTTGTCGGAAAAGGGCCAAAACGCGGCATTACGAAGATTTAATGTGCACTGCACAATGAATGGGCAGCCGGCTCAGAAGTCGGAAAGCCAGCCAGGATGTGGTTGAGATTCAGGTCCGGCGAACCTCACCTGAACATCAAGCATATCCTATTTCAGCATCGGCCAAAGGGTCGCTGCGAGCAGCACGCCCATGGCGATGTTGAACCATTTCAGCCGCACCGGATCCGACAGGAAACCGCGCAGCGCGGTGCCGAAACCCGCCCAGATCGACACGCTCGGCAAATTGACCAGCGAGAAGGCAAAAGCGATCAACACCACCGACAGGAATGGATGGTCGGCGTTGGTGTAGACGGCCATGGCGGTGATCGCCATCACCCAGGCCTTGGGATTGACCCATTGAAACGCTGCCGCGTCGATAAAGCGCATCGGCTTGGCCTCCGCCTCGCCCTTGGCGCTAAGGGAGCGTGACATGGCGATCTTCCAGGCGAGGTAGAGAAGATAGGCGGCGCCGGCGATCTTGAGTGCCGTGTGCAGCGCCGGAAACGCCGTCAGCACCGCGCCGAGGCCGAAACCGACGGCCATCAACAGCACGCAAAAGCCGATGCTAATGCCCAGCATATGCGGGATTGTCCGGACGATGCCGAAATTAACGCCCGACGCCAAAAGCATAAGGTTGTTCGGCCCAGGCGTGATCGAGGTCACGAAGGCATAGACCAAAAGGGCAAGGAAGGCGTCGAGGGTCATGACGGCTCACAAAGGTCAGCAATGCTGACTTAAATAGACTGGGCGCCCGGACGCAACTCCATTCGATTGGTCCAACACGCCCCGCCGTGATCCGTCTATTCTGAGCCAGTCACAGCCGAGACAGTCTACCTGCCCTGAGGCCGCGCCGACAACAGGCCGGGCGCAGCAGCCGTTTGCTGCTGTCTTGCCAACCGCCGCAGGCCTTTGCGTTTGGGCGTGTTCTCCGGAAGCTTCACCCCATGCGCCAGGCCAAGCGCGGCAAGGATGCGGATGAAAACCCAGCCGAGATCGATCTGCCCGCGCTCAAGGCCGAGCCTGGCGGATTCGGGAAACGCATGGTGATTGCCGTGAAAACTCTCGCCGAAAGTCACCAGGCCGAAACGCGGCAGATTGTAACCTTGCACGGCAACACCATCGACGCGCCAGCCCTGCTGTCCTCCCCGATGCGCAAAATGCCCGACCAGCCAATGCCCGGTGAGCGACACCGAGACCCGCACCGCGATGCCCCAGACCACCCAATTCCAGCCGCCAAGGGCGAAGAACAGGATCGCCCACGGCAATTGCTGCAGCATCCAGGTGCGCTCGACAAATTTGTAGAAGCGGTCGTTGCGGATCGATGGCTCGATGACGAAGTCAGGCGGATTGCGCAACGCCACAGCGCAATGCATCTGCCAGAAGGCGTCGGCGAAGAAGGGCCGGCGGTGGGCGTGCAAATCGTGGCAGGCCGTCTGGCGCTGCGCCCAGTCTCTGATGTCATGCGCATAGATGATGCCGAAGGGACCTGCCATGCCGACGAGCGTGCCGAGATAGACCAGTGCATGCTCGATCCAGATATGCACCTTGAATGAGCGGTGGATGAGCAGGCGATGCATGCCGACCGAATGCCCGGCGCAGATCGTCACCGCCGTTGTCGCCACAAACAGGGCGACAGCGCTCCAGCTGAATGTCATCGGCCCGAACACTAGGGCAATCAGCGTCATCGCGCCGACCCAGATCGACTTGGCCGGCATCCAGACGACCTCGCCGTCCTCGGCGTCGCTCAAGGGCTGCGATATCATTCTGCCTGTGGATATGGTCTTCATCGGTACCCCTCCTCTGCAGGAAACATTTCCGAACCAGAGCCTTGCCTTTCGCCAAGCCGGCACTTATTTAGGCAGTAAGCTAATTATCTACTATCTCGGATTAGGTATTTAGGCAATAGTCTAAATACCGGGGAAATGCAGACCGGAGGCACACGCCTTCGCCACCTACGAGGCAGGAATTGTGATCGAAGACGACATCTCGAATGGCGAAACGGCCGCCGGCAGCGGCGCCATACAGCGCGTGTTCGAAGCGCTTTCGTCGCAGCCCCGGCGCAAGATCCTCGCCTATCTCGCCCATTCCTCGCTGACGGCCGGCGAGATCGCGGCGCGCTTCGACATGTCGAAGCCGTCGATCTCGCAGCACTTAAGCATTCTGGAAACGGCCGGCCTCATCGCCAGGGAGCGGCAGGGACAATTCATCCGCTACTCGCTGGTCCAGAACAATCTGGTGAACACGCTGAACGGCTTCGTTCAGGACGTCTGCCCGGTCTCGCGCCCGATCAAAAGGGAGAGCAAGGAGCTTGGCCGAGGCGATGCCGCCAAGGGCCGCGGTTAAGCCGGCGCAGCATCCACTAGTATTTTCTTGACTATTGGAGCCGAACGGGCCTGTCGGTATAGAGCAGTTGATGTCGTTCGGTTGCTTCCGCCCAGCTTTGGGGCAATCGGAAGCTTCCCAGGATGACCTCGTCATAGGCAGTGCGCATTTGCCTCGCGCAAATCTCCGCAGGCACACGCCCTACCCCTGTTCCCATTCCCGGAAAGGCTATCGCACGTATGGCACCAACGCGCTTTGCAAGAAGCAAGGCGGCACGCGTGGCGAGATAGGGATTGATCGTTTCTTTTCCCAATCGCATCGGCACACGCATTGTCGGCGCAGCAACGAGATACGGATGTCGACCGTCCCCGGTCTCTACGATTTCAGCTGATCCAACCAAAAGCTCCCCGTGATGGTTATCAAGGATCTTCCTTCGCAGCTTCAGTTGAAGGTCCCAACCGAAGTGTTGAGAGTAGATGGCGTCGATCCCGCCATCCATGAAGCCGAAGCTGTTTGCGGGACTTACCACGGCGTCGCAGTCGACATCCAGGATTGAGCAATCTGTGACAATTACATCCACCGTCCCGGCAAACTGCTCGCTCCATGCCCGCTCAAGCTGGCGATCGGGAGCCGATAGGATGATGGAAAGATCAGTCACGGCAAGTTGGCTTCGGATTGTAGATTCCATCTATCCTGTTTCTTGACCTGGCGGCAGCCGACAAGATGCCCCGTCAAGGCGCAAAGGTCACGTGGAATCGCCCCATTACGCAGCTGCGTTTCTCGAAACAGAGGTCGGCGCAGACCAGAACGTCTTTAGCGCAGTCACGATGGTCCATGCGCCTGTCAGGATTGCCGTGCGCATCACGCCTACATCCCTTGCGGGCCGCGGTTCATCGCCGCCACGCCGGTGCGGCAGATCTCGACCAGGCCGAGCGGCTTCATGATGGCGATGAACTGGTCGAGCTTGGAGCCCTTGCCGGTGATTTCGAAGATGAAGTGCTCGGTGTTGGCGTCGATGACCGAAGCGCGGAAGGCATCCGCGAGACGCAGCGCCTCGACGCGGGCCTCGCCGGTGCCGGCCACCTTGACCAGCGCCAGTTCGCGCTCCAGCGGCCGCTCCTGGCCGAACTCATGCGAGCGCACGGTGAGATCGACGACGCGGTGCACCGGCACGATGCGCTCGAGCTGATGCTTGATCTGCTCCAGCACATGCGGCGTGCCGCGCGTCACGATGGTGATGCGCGACAGATGCTTTTCGTGTTCGGTCTCGGAGACGGTGAGGCTCTCGATGTTGTAGCCGCGGCCGGAAAACAGGCCGATGACCCGGGCAAGCACGCCCGGCTCGTTGTCGACCAGCACGGAGAGCGTGTGGTTCTCCGGCTTCTCGGTTTCCTTGGCGATGAAATAGGCGGAGCCGGTCGGTTGAAGCTGTGCGTTCATGACGTGAATCTCGATTTCAGACTTTTGAGCTAATTCTCTGTTTGCGCACGGCTTCTTTCGACAAGCCCTGCCTCGGCTTGTGTTATCGATGGGGCATGATGTCGCCCGAAAACCGCTTCACACTTTTCGGCATCATGCCCTAGACCAGTTCCCTGCCCTTGGCGTCTATGGCGTTGGCCACCGCTTCGTCGGTCGCCTCGTCCGGCAGCAGCATTTCATTATGCGCCTTGCCCGACGGGATCATCGGGAAGCAGTTGGCGAGGTTCGCCACCCGGCAGTCGAACAGCACCGGCTTCTTGACCGCGATCATTTCCTTGATGGCGTCGTCGAGTTCGTCCGGCTTCTCGCAGCGAATGCCATGGCCGCCATAGGCGTCGGCCAGCTTGACGAAGTCGGGCATCGCCTCGGTGTAGGAATGCGACAGACGGTTGCCGTGCAGCAACTGCTGCCACTGCCGCACCATGCCCATATACTGGTTGTTGAGGATGAAGATCTTGATCGGCGCATTGTGCTGCACCGCAGCGCTCATCTCCTGCATCGTCATCTGCACCGAGGCGTCGCCGGCAATGTCGATGACCAGTGCATCGGGATGCGCGATCTGCACGCCGAGTGCTGCCGGCAGGCCATAGCCCATCGTGCCAAGGCCACCGGATGTCATCCAGCGGTTCGGCTTTTCGAAATGATAGTGCTGCGCCGCCCACATCTGGTGCTGGCCGACCTCGGTGGTGATGTAGGTGTCCATATCCTTGGTCAACGCGTAGAGCCGCTGGATGGCGTATTGCGGCATGATCACGTCGTGGTTCATCTTGAAGGCGAGTGAATCGCGCGCGCGCCATTTGGCGATCTGCTCCCACCAGGGATAGAGCGCTTTCTTGTCGGCCTTGGCGCTTGCCCGCCACAGCCGCACCATGTCTTCCAGCACGCGGCCGACATCACCGATGATCGGCACGTCGGTGTGGACGTTCTTGTTGATCGACGACGGATCGATGTCGATGTGGATCTTCTTCGAGTTCGGCGAGAACGCGGTCAGCCGTCCGGTGATACGGTCGTCGAAGCGCGCGCCGATGCAGATCATCACGTCGCAATCGTGCATCGCCATGTTGGCTTCATAGGTGCCGTGCATGCCGAGCATGCCCATCCAGTTCTTGCCCGATGCCGGATAGGCGCCGAGCCCCATCAGCGTCGAGGTGATGGGGAAACCGGTGAGATCGACCAGTTCGCGCAGCAGATGGCTGGCTTCCGGGCCGGAATTGATGACGCCGCCGCCCGAATAGATGATCGGCTTCTTGGCGCTCGCCATCAGCTCGACCGCGGCCTTGACCTTGTCGAGATCGCCCTGGACCTTCGGCTGGTAGCTGGTGCGGGGCGCCGTCTGCGGCGGCACGTAGATGCCCTTGGCGAACTGCACGTCTTTCGGGATGTCGACCACCACCGGGCCGGGACGGCCGGTCGTGGCGACATGGAAAGCCTCGTGTATGGTGGCGGCGAGTTGGTTGACATCCTTCACCAGCCAGTTGTGCTTGGTGCAGGGGCGCGTGATGCCGACCGTGTCGCACTCCTGGAAGGCATCGGAACCGATCAGCGAGGTCGGCACTTGCCCGGTCAGGCAGACCAGAGGTATCGAGTCCATCAGCGCGTCCTGCAGCGGCGTCACCGCATTGGTGGCGCCCGGACCCGATGTCACCAAGAGCACGCCGGCCTTGCCGGTCGAGCGCGCATAGCCTTCAGCCGCATGGCCGGCGCCCTGCTCGTGGCGCACCAGAATGTGCTCGACCTCATCTTGCTGGAAAATTTCGTCGTAAATCGGAAGCACCGCGCCGCCGGGATAACCGAAGACATGCTTGACGCCATTGTCCTTCAGCGCCTGCACCACCATTTCGGCGCCCGTCATTTCCCTGCTTGGCATTTCACGCCGCTCACTCTGTCCGTTGCTCATCGGTCCTGTCCCGTACTGTCCGCCATTGGGCGATTGCTGGTCGTTTAGTCGTGTTTCGGGCAATAAAAAAGGCCCCCGAGGGAGCCTGTGTGTTGCGCATGGGAGGTTTTCGCCCGGCGGTTACACCGCCTTGCCCACGCGCTTTCCTACGAGAATGAGTGCCTTTTTCATCGTGGCGGACAATAGAATTGGTTTTGCGCGGATGTCAACGGGCAATCCGCGCGGCCTTTTGGGCCGCGCGGATTCACTTTTATCAGGCGCCAAGCGTCACGGCCTTCGCCTTGGCCCAGCATCTGGCCGCCCCTTCCGGCGCCCATCTCAGCCGCGCCGAGGATGATGTCCGTCACTGGTTCGCAACCGTCTTCGGCCAGCACATGGCTGAGCGCCCGTAGCATTTGAGCCGGGCGCGGTCCGCACGGCGATTTCCCGATAAGTCTCTGAATACACGCCAAACTATTGGACGACGTGACGCGGCGCATGGTTTGCCGCGATACTGCGCGAAGCCGGACGTCAAGCTTCGGCAGGGTTCCGCTCGCTACAGGCGGCCAGGAAAAATCGCGGAGGAAATTCAATGCTCGACAAGGCCCCCAATAAGAAGCTCTCAGACCTGCTCGATCGCTTCGGCGCGGCACTCAGCGCCGGCGATATCGACAAGGCCGTCGCCTGCTTTCAGGAGGATTGTTACTGGCGCGATCTCGTCACCTTCACCTGGAACATCAAGACGATGGAGGGCCGCGATCAGGTTCGCGACGTGCTGGTCAGCCAATTGGCCAAGACCAAACCGTCGAACTGGGCGATCGCCAAGGGCGAGGACGCGAGCGAAAGCGACGGCGTGCTGGACGGCTGGATCAGCTTCGAAACGGAGGTGGCGCGCGGCTTCGGTCACATCCGGCTGAAGGACGGCAATATCTGGACGCTGCTCACCACCATGGTCGAGCTCAAGGGCCATGAGGAACCGGCCGGCTTCGACCGTCCGCTCGGCGCCAAGCATGGCCATGGCAAGAACCGCCCGACCTGGAAGGAAGAGCGCGAGAAGGAAGCCGCCGAACTCGGCTTCAAGACGCAGCCCTACACGCTGATCATCGGCGGCGGCCAGGGCGGCATCGCGCTCGGCGCGCGGCTGCGGCAACTCGGCGTGCCGACCATCATCGTCGAGAAGAACGAGCGCGCCGGCGACAGCTGGCGCAGGCGCTACAAGTCGCTCTGCCTGCATGACCCCGTCTGGTACGACCATCTGCCCTATATCGATTTTCCCAGAAACTGGCCGGTCTTCGCGCCCAAGGACAAGATTGGCGACTGGCTGGAAATGTACGCCAAGGTGATGGAGCTGAATTATTGGTCCTCGAGCGAGGCCAGGAGCGCTGTCTATGACGACAAGAAGAAGGAATGGACGGTTGTCGTGCGCCGCGACGGCAAGGACATCACGCTGAAGCCGAAGCAGCTGGTGCTGGCCACGGGCCAGTCCGGCAAGGCCAACATGCCGAACTTCAAGGGCATGGAAAGCTTCAAGGGCGACCAGCATCACTCCTCGAAGCATCCCGGCCCCGACGCCTATGTCGGCAAGAAGGCTGTTATCATTGGTTCCAACAATTCAGCCCACGACATCGCCGCAGCCCTTTGGGAGGCAGGCGCCGACGTCACCATGGTGCAGCGCTCGACCACGCATATCGTCAAGTCGGACACGCTGATGGAGATCGGGCTGGGCTCGCTCTATTCGGAAAAGGCGGTCGAGAGCGGCATGACCACCGCCAAGGCCGACCTTGTCTTCGCCTCCCTGCCGTACAAGATCCTGCACGAATTCCAGATCCCGGCCTATGCGGAGATGAAGAAGCGCGACGCCAGCTTCTACAAAGGCCTGGAGAAGGCCGGCTTCATGCTCGACTGGGGCGACGACGGCTCCGGCCTGTTCATGAAGTATCTGAGGCGCGGCTCGGGCTACTACATCGATGTCGGCGCTTCCGACCTGATCATCGACGGCTCGATCAAATTGAAGAGCGGCGTCGAGGTGAAGGAGGTCAAGGCGCACTCGGTGCTGCTCAGCGACGGATCCGAATTGCCGGCCGATCTCATTGTCTACGCCACCGGCTACGGCTCGATGAATGGCTGGGCGGCCGATTTGATCTCACGGGAGGTCGCAGACAAGGTCGGCAAATGCTGGGGCCTTGGCTCCAACACCACCAAGGATCCCGGTCCCTGGGAAGGCGAATTGCGCAACATGTGGAAGCCGACGCAGCAGGAGGCGCTGTGGTTCCATGGCGGCAACCTGCATCAGTCACGCCACTATTCGCAGTTCCTGTCGCTGCAGCTGAAGGCACGCATGGAAGGCATTGCAACGCCGGTCTACGGGCTGCAACAGGTGCACCACAAGGGTTAGCGAAGGACGGTTACCGAGACTGGCCGATGCGCTTCCAGTAGATGAGCGTGCCGGTCAGGCCGCCATGCGGCTTCAGGGCAAAGTCCGGTATTTCGCCGGTGAGCGTGAAGCCGAGTTTTTCGTAGAGGCCCGAAGCGCCCTCTTCCGCAGCGGTGTCCAGCACCAGCAGCGTGCGGCCTCTCTCGACGGCGAGAGCCTCCGCGGCGCGCATCAGCCGGCTCGCTATGCCCTTGCCGCGATGTGCGAGCCGGGTCATCAATTTGGCGATCTCGGCGCGGTGCGGCTGGTTGACCGGCAAGTCGAGCAGCAAGGTCACTGTGCCGAGGAGAGCATCGCCGGCCCAGGCGCCCAGCACCACCCTTTCACCTCTCTCCGCAGCCGTCAGCGACTGGTCCCAGAAGCCTTCCGCCGCCTGCCGGGACAAGGGATGCATGAAGCTGACCGAGCCGCCGGCCGCGACCGTCTCGATCAGCATGTCGACCAGCGCGGCTAGCGTTGCAGCGTCACGCGTGAGAGTCTTGATCTCAATGGAACTCATGCCTGCACCATCCCTTACTAATCCAGGCGCGCGACGCGGCGCCGTTTTCGTCGTGCCTTGATCGCGGCGATGCGATCGGCATCTTTCGGCTGCAGGTGCAGCCCGCGTTCGAGGATTTCGAGCGTGTATTCCTCGTAGGTCAGGCCGAGCCGTTCGGCCTTTTCCATGCGCATCAGCATGACGTCACGGCTCGGCGCCTTCCACGCCTTGGCGTGCGCTGCTTGCCAGGCGAGGAAGATGTATGGATCGCCCTTGCCCCATGGCGGGCCCTTGTAGTCGTCGAGGGGCGGTCCGCCATTATCGGAGCGCTTGGGACGTCTTGCCACGACCTCAGCCCCTGACCAGCGCGACCAGATAGTCGGCGGGCTGCGGCCCCACGGCGTGGAACGTGCAGTCCGACGGCGCGCCGAGCGCAAGGCAGTCGCCGGGCTCGAGACTGTGCACGACATCGCCCTCGGTGAATTCGAGACGTCCGGAGATCAGCCACATCTGCTGCTTGATGAAGGCGTAGGACGCTGCCGGAAAGCTTACCTTGTCGCCGGCCGGCAATTGCACCCGGATCAGTTCGAGCGGCATGTCGGAGACCGGCGACAGATGCCGCCGGACGTAACCGGTGCCGGGATCTCGCCACACTGGCTGCTCGCTTTCGCGCAGCAGGCCGCCGGCTTGCTGCTCGGCGCGCGCAATCAGCGTCGACAGCGTCATGCCGAAGGCGGCGGCGATGCGCACCAGGAGCGCCGCGGTCGGGCTGGTCATGCCCCGCTCGATGGTGCTGAGCATGGCTTTGGAGACGCCGGAGCGATGCGCCAGCTCCGCCAGCGACCAGTTTCGCAAGGTTCTTTCGGCGTGGATTCTTTTGCCGATCGTGGCGGATACATCATTCGCTATATCAGTCATTCGTCCAATATATCGAAATTTCTGCACTGGGAAAGAGGCCGGTCGGTTGAATTTTCGCTAACGGGTTAACGCCTGCTACACCATCCCGCATCACGCCACCTTAACCCCATTTGCGTAGGGTCAACGCTCCACGGAAATGAGGATCGGACCGTATGTTTGTCGAGCGCGAAGCCTCCGTCGGCGAACCGACCTCGCAGGAGCGCCGCCGCGCCGAGCAGAACGACAAGCGCATTCTGGGCAATGTCGTGCAGTGCGACGGCGCCCGCGCCACCATCAGCGCCTACGCCGACGACATCGAAGGGGCGGTCACCGGCCTGTGGACGGTCGGCAAGATGATCTCCATCAACCTCGGGACATCGCGCACGGTTGGCCTGGTCTATGAGATCGGCAAGTCGGATCGCGCCTGGAGCAATGAGGGGCAGAACCCGATCGAGGTGAACGTCGAGTTGATCGGCGAGGTGCGCGACGGCGCCGATCCCGGCGACCGACCGATTTTCGACCGCGGCATCACCACCTATCCCCATATCGGCGCCATCGCCCACCGCATTCGCAGCCGCGACCTGCAGGCGGTCTATGACCTCGCCGGGCGTCATTCGATCACCATCGGCACACTGTCGCAGGACGAGGCGATCGACGCCAACATTGCCATCGACGACACGCTGGCGCGCCACTTCGCCATTGTCGGCACGACAGGCGTCGGCAAATCCACGGCGGTCTCGCTACTCTTGCGCAAGTCGATCGCCGCCCGGCCCGATTTGCGCATCCTCATCCTCGATCCTCACAATGAATTCGCCGCGTCGCTGCCGGAATTCTGCGTCAAGGTGGACTCCAAGACGCTCGATTTGCCGTTCTGGATGTTCAGGCTGGAGGAATTCGCCGAGGTGCTGTTTCGCGGCCGAGAGGTCGTGCCGGAAGAGGTCGATGTGCTGCGTGACCTGATCCCCGCCGCCAAGAATCTCTACCGCAACCCGAATTCCGGCTCCTATGTGCGGCGCGGCAGCGATGCGCTGACCGCCGACACGCCGGTGCCCTACCGCATGGTCGATCTCATCAAGCAGATCGATGAGCGCATGGGCCTCCTGGAAAGCAAGAACGACCGTCCGACGCTGAAATCGCTGAAGACGCGCATCGAGTCGGCCGCATCCGACCCGCGCTATCGCTTCATGTTCAATTCGCGACTGATCGAGGACACGATCCACGAGACGATCGGCAACATTTTCCGGGTGCCGCATCATGGCCGCCCGGTGACCTGCTTCGAGATGGCCGGCATGCCGTCCGAAGTGGTCAACTCCGTCTGTTCGGTGCTGGCGCGCCTCGCCTTCGACCTCGCTCTCTGGAGCGAAGGCCGGCTGAAACTTTTGCTGCTGTGCGAGGAAGCGCATCGCTACATGCCGGCCGATCCGCGGCTCGGCTTCGCGCCGACAAGGCATGCATTATCGCGCATCGCTAAGGAAGGCCGCAAATATGGCTGCTATCTCGGCGTCGTCACCCAGCGTCCGGGCGAACTTGATCCGACCATCCTGTCGCAATGCTCGACCTTCTTTGCCATGCGCCTGGCCAACGAGCAGGACCAGGCAATCATCCGCTCGGCGATCGCCGATTCCTCCGCCTCGACGCTGGCCTTCCTGTCCTCCATGGGCCAGCGCGAAGCCATCGCCTTCGGTGAAGGCGTAGCGACGACCATGCGGCTGAAATTCGAAAAGCTCGCGCAGGAGCTGATCCCCGGCACAGCCAAGCGCGACGATCTGGAGTCGGATGTCGACGGCGATGTCGATCTCGCCGCGATCGTCGAGCGGCTGCGCAACGTGCCGAAGCCGCAACAGGCGATGGCCTTCGCCGAGGTCGTGGATACCGGCCGCCAAGCCGGCGATCCAGATTACCGCAAGCCGCCAGCGCCGCGCGTCCAGCCGGACGACGATTTCGATATGCGCTACGGCCTGAAGCCCGCCACCTTCGGCATGCGCTCGCAAAGCGATTAGTCATAAATCAGATTCTCTGGAAAGGCCGCGCAACCGACCGCCAAGCCGCATCGAACGAGATTGCGGTTTCGTTGACCGGCTTGGGTAAATCCCGAAAGGGAATTCATCAGGCCGGATCGAATGACGTGGCTTCGAAAGCCGGAGCGCAGCGGACATTTAGTCCGTGAGCACCGGCCTACGCCGGCCGTAGCCATAACTGCCGCACCACCTCATGCGCGCTTCGGCCGGCGAAGGCCGGAAGTCGAGAAAGCCGCGTCAGGCAACCGGCCTCATGAATTCTTCTTCGGGATTTTAGGCGCAGACGCGGTTGCGGCCCTGCCTCTTCGCCTCATAGAGCTGGCGGTCGGCGCGGCGGTAAAATTCCTCGGCCGTTTCCTTCCGGTCCCACACAGCAAGTCCGACGCTGGTGGTGATCTTGAGGCGGACATTGCCCGACAGCACCGACATGTTGGCGATCGCCTTGCGGATGCGTTCGGCGAATTTCCCCAACAACTCCGCATCCATGTTGGGCGTGACCACGGCAAACTCCTCGCCGCCGAGCCGCGCCACCACGTCGTGATAGCGAGTCATACCTTTGAGGCAATTGGCGACTGCCCTCAGCACTTCGTCGCCGACATCGTGGCCATGCGTGTCATTGACCTGCTTGAAATGGTCGAGGTCGAGGATCATCAGCCCGACGGGCTTTTCGATGCGGCGGAATTCCTCGAGATATTCCTTAAGCGCATCGTCGAAATAGCGCCGGTTCTGCATGCCGGTGAGACCATCGGTCAGCGCCGCATGCTGCAGCGTTTCCGAACGGGCGCTGAGCGACACCGTCATCGCCCGCAGCTTGCCCTCTTCCGTCGCCTGTCTGCGGATCAGCGGGTAGATGAAGAATACGCCGAAGAACAGCGCAGTAGCCAGAAGCACACCGGTGATGAACAGCAGCCTGTTGAGGTAGACGATCCTCTCGATGCGGGACGCCGTATCCATGTCGGCGGCGATGCCTTGCAAAAGACCATAGGCATGAAGTGTCACCAGGCCTGCGGCGAGGATCACGAAAATAAAGACGAAAAATGCGGATTCCGCCTTGTGGAAACGCATCTGCTCCCCGTTGGAAAAGTACCCGCCAGATTTATGGCATGACGGCGCCTTACGGACTGTTAATCCAGACAACCGGAACGGGAATGTTCATTTCAGCTCCTGTTTCTGTAATTGCATTAGCAGCAGGAAAATCAAATCGCTGTGTTCGGGTCGTCGCCGGGCTGCAATCTTAGCCATTCCGGCCCCAGTTGATGGCGAAACCACGTCGTTTGCCGCTTGGCATATTGCCGCGTCGCGGCCTTGCAGCGCTCGATGGCCTCAGGGAAGCTGATGTCATCAGCCATCGCGGCCGAGAGTTCGCGAACGCCGATTGCCTTCATCGCCGGCAAATCAGGATCGAGGCCAAGCGCCACAAGCCGTTTTACTTCATCGAGAGCGCCAAGATCGAGCATACGGTCGAACCGGCTCTCAATCCGCTCGACAAGGGCCGCGCGGTCCGGTTCGATGACGAAGAAACGCGCGCTGTCGCGGTCGATCAGCGGCCGGCCACGCGCCGCTTGCCATTCGAGAATGGAGCGGCCGGAGGCGTCAAGCACCTCCAGCGCCCGCACGATGCGCTGGCCGTCGGTCGGCTTCAACTGCATGGCAACCGCCGAATCCTCATGCATCAGGAGTCGATGCAGCTTGGCCGCGCCTTGCTCCTTCAACTCGTAGCGCCAGCGGTCGCGCACCTGCTGCGGAATGTCCGGCATCTCCGAAATGCCCTCGGCAAGGGCGCGAAAATAAAGCCCGGTGCCGCCGACGAAAATCACCGGTCGCTCAAAGGGAGGGCCATCGTGCCGCCGGACAAGCGTTCCGTCATCGATCAGCTTCATCACGTCGCGCAGCCAGGCACCGGTGGAATAGGCGGTGGAGGGATGCACGTGGCCGTAGAGAAAGTGCGGCGCGCGGCCGAGTTCGGCCGCGTTCGGCCGCGCCGTCAGCACATCGAGCACCGAATAGCCCTGCATGGAATCGGTGTTGACGATGACACCGCCCTTGCGCTCGGCGAGATCGAGCGCCAGCGCCGACTTGCCGCTCGCGGTCGGCCCGGCTATCAGGATCGCGTTCTTCACGCGGCCCTCGCCCGCCTGCCCGCTGGAATTTTCGATGCCGCTCATCGCCACGCTTGTATCCCACCCCGTCCGCCGCACCGTGTCGGCCTCGCTTGCGAATATGGCCTCACGCTCGGTCGGCGCAAGCGCTGTTCGCTGGCTGGGTGAAGGCGTTGCGTGCGATCTGGTGTTGGCCGAAGCGGCTGAAACCACTGAGACGATTGCCGCCTTGCGCGCTGCGCTTGCCTCCGAGCCTGTCGACGTGATCGTCCAGCAGGCCGACACGCGCCGCAAGACAATACTGCTCGCCGACATGGATTCGACCATGATCGACCAGGAATGCATCGACGAACTGGCCGACGAGATCGGCGTCAAAGATCGCGTTGCCGCCATCACGGCGCGCTCTATGAATGGCGAGATCGCCTTCGAGCCCGCCTTACGGGAACGCGTGGCGCTGCTGAAAGGCCTCGATACCGCCGTTGTCGACCGCATCATCGCCAACCGCCTGACACTGGCGTCGGGCGGTCGCGCTCTGGTGCAGACAATGCGGGCCAATGGCGCCTGGACGGCACTCGTCTCCGGCGGCTTCGACGTGTTCACCAGCCGCATCGCGGACATGCTCGGCTTCCAGGAAAACCGCGCCAACCGCCTGATCGAGGAAAACGGGCGCTTTGCCGGCCTGGTCGCCGAGCCGATCCTCGGCCGCGCCGCCAAGGCCGATGCGCTGAACGAGATTTCGGCTCGCCTGGGCTTGACGCCGGCCGACGCCATTGCCGTCGGCGACGGCGCCAACGATCTCGACATGATCCGGCTTGCGGGCACCGGCGTTGCTCTGCACGCCAAATCCACCGTCGCCGCCGAAGCCAAGGTCCGCATCGACCATGGCGATCTCACCGCGCTGCTTTATGTGCAGGGCTACCGGCAGGAGGAATTCGTCGTATGAAACCGATGCGCACCGAACGCCTGATCCTGCGGAACTGGGAAGAACGCGACCGCGAGCTCTTCCATCGCATCAATTCGGACGAGCGGGTGATGGAATTCTTTCCGTTCCGCCGCGACCGTGTCGAGACGGATGCCAAGATGGACGAATTTCGGGGCTGGATCGCCAAGGACGGCTTTGGTTTTGCCGCCGCCGAGATTGCCGCGACGGGCGAATGCATTGGCTTTGTCGGCCTCTTGGAGACCGATCACGTGCCGTCCATGCCTTCCGATACGATCGAGATCGGCTGGCGGCTGGCGCCGGAATTCTGGGGCAAGGGCTATGTCACCGAGGCCTCCGAAGCCTGGCTCGCCTTTGGCTTCGAAACGCTTGACCGTGACGAAATCGTCTCCTTCGCCGTCGCGGCCAACCGCCGCTCGACGGCCGTCATGGAGCGTCTTGGCATGAGCCCTGACCCGGCTCGCGATTTCGACCACCCATCCATCCCTGACAGCCACCCGCATCTCAAGCGGCATGTCCTCTACGCCCTATCGCGCAAGGACTGGCAGGCACGAAAAAGGGCGGCTCGCTAGCCGCCCTTTTCATTTCGAAATCAGATCGTTGCAGGCCTGACCGGACTCAATCCATCCGGATCGTGACAAACCGCAACTCGCCGGTCTTCGACGCCAGCATCAAGAGCGCATTCTTGCGCCCCTGTTCCTTCAGCGCGCCGATCCGGTCCATGACGTCTTTCGGGGTCGCGACCGATTCCTGGGCGATCTCGGTGATCACCTCGCCGGCCTGGATACCGCGCTCGGCCGCAGCCGAGTCCTTGGTGACGTCGGTGATGACGACGCCCGAGACATCAGCCGCGATGCCGAACTTGGTCCGCGTCTCGTCATTGAGTTCGCCGACGGTCATGCCGAGCACCGAAGCCGTCGACACCGCCGGCGCCTTGTCGCCGCCCTTGTCCTCGTCGGTCGTGCCGTCTTCGCCGCTGGTGAGCTTCTCGCCGTCCTCGAGCCGGCCGAGCGTCACCTTCACCGTCTGCTCGACGCCCTTGCGCACGATGATCACGTCGACCGCCTTGCCGACCGGGCTTTCCGCCACGACGCGCGGCAGGTCGCGCATTTCATGAATGTCCTTGCCGTCGAACTTGATGATGACGTCGCCGGCGAGAATTGTGCCGTTGTCGACCGGTCCGCCCTTGATGACGCCGGCCACCAGCGCGCCCTTGGCGGTCGCCATGCCGAGGCTCTCGGCGATGTCGTCGGTCACCGGCTGGATGCGCACGCCGAGCCAGCCGCGGCGGGTTTCGCCGAACTGGCGCAACTGGTCGACGACGCCCGAAGCAAGCTGCGAGGGGATGGAGAAGCCGATGCCGATCGAGCCGCCCGACGGCGAGATGATCGCCGTGTTGATGCCGATGACTTCACCCACGCTGTTGAACAGCGGCCCACCGGAATTGCCGCGGTTGATGGCGGCGTCGGTCTGGATGAAGTCGTCATAGGGGCCGGAATTGATGTCGCGGTTGCGGGCCGAGACGATGCCGACCGTCACCGTGCCGCCGAGGCCGAACGGATTGCCGATCGCCATCACCCAGTCGCCGACGCGCATCTTGTTGGAATCGCCGAACTTCACCGCCGTCAGCTTGTGGCCCTTCGGGTCGACCTTGAGCACCGCGACGTCGGTCTTGGTGTCGGTGCCGACCAGCGTCGCCTTCAGCGTCACGCCGTCGGAGAAATTCACCTCGATGTCGTCGGCATCGGCAATCACGTGATTATTGGTCACGACAATGCCCTGCTCGGCATCGACGACGAAGCCGGAGCCCAGCGACTGCACCTTTTGCGAGCCGCCATCCTTGTCGCCGCCACGGTTCTTGAAGAAATCGTCGAAGAAATCCTGGAACGGCGAGCCCTCCGGCAGTTGCGGCATCGGCACCGCGCCCGGACCTTCCGTGCCCTTCACGGTCTGCGAGGTCGAGATGTTGACCACCGCGCCGATCAGGCCTTCGGCGAGATCAGCGACCGAAGCCGGTCCGTCCGCAGCCACCGTCGGCGTCACGAAAGCCGGAACGGCAAGCGCGCCGACCATAAGTACCGCAGCACCTGCGATGAACGTCCGCCGCGCCGCGCGCAGAAGGGTGTTGGATGTCATCGAGAGCCTCCCGGAATTGCTGAAAAGAAAAAGCGCTTCGGCAAAACGCCGCGTCGCGTCATGTTGGCAAGAAATACGGCACATCTGCGGCTATGGCCACATCAGGAGGATAAATCCTCCGTTACACCTGATATCAGCGATCCTCAGCCACGCACCAGCCAGACAATGCCGACGCCGATGGCGATCGCCGCCAGCCCGACGATGCGCAGCGCATTTTCAGGCATCATCGACAGCACTTCCCCAGCAAGGCGTTTGGCAAGGCCGGGGAAACCGCCATAGACCAGGCCCTCGACGCCTACAGCGCCGCGCGTCCTCTGGACGCGCAAAGGACGCTGTAGCACTTTGGTTTTCGCATGATCTTTCCGAACCTTTGGTTCGGGATCATGCGCTGGACCAGGCCTATGGGCGCAAGAAAATCCTGCACCGCCCTACTGGGCGGGTGCAGGTTGCGCTGCCGGCGCGGCAGGTGCCGCCGGGGCCGCAGGCTTCGCGTCCGTGCCATCCGGATTGCGGAAGAAGCGGAAGAACTCCGAGTTCGGCGACAGCACCATCGTCGTCCCGGAGTTGTCCAGCGCCGTGCCGTAGGCATTCATCGACCGGTAGAAGTCGAAGAAGGCCGGATCGCGTTTGTAGGCATCGGCGAAAGTCGCGCTGCGCTGGGCCTCGCCCTCACCGCGCAGGATTTCCGATTCCTTGCGCGCTTCGGCGACGATTTCCACCACCTCGCGGTCGGCGCGAGCCGTGATGCGCTGCGCGGCCTCTTTGCCGCGCGCTCTCAGCCGTTCGGCCTCGGCCAGACGTTCGGCCTTCATGCGGTCGAAGGTCTGCTGCGAAACCTCAGCCGTCAGGTCGGTCCGGCGGATGCGCACATCCTCGATCTGCAGGCCGAGCGACGTCGCGTCCGGCCGAAGCTGATCGCGCACTTCGCGCATCATGACGGCTCGCTCTTCCGAGAGCGCCGCTTCGAAGTCGCGCAGACCGTAGACACGGCGCAACGCTGCGTCGAGACGCGTCCTCAGTCGGGCTTCGGCCAGTGTGATCTGACCGGACACGGCGGAGCGGAACACGCGCGGATCCGAGATGCGGTAAGCGATGAAAGCGTCAACCTCATAGAACTTGCCGCCTGAAACCTGGACGCGGATGTTGTCGAGATCGAAGCGCAGCACCCTGTTTTCGATCAATTGCACGCTGTCGGCGTCGAAGAAGGCGAAAGGCGCCTTGAAATAGATGCCGGGTTCATTCTTGACATCGACGATCTCGCCGAACCGCAGCACGAGCGCCTGCTGGCGCGCGTTGACCACGAAGACCGAGGAGTAGATCAGGAACAGAAGCACGGCCGCGATGACGGCGAGGATGGGAAGACGATTGGCCATCACTGGGTTCCTCCGGTCGTGGCGCCAAGGGGCGCCGGCGCCTTCGGCTGCAGTGCCGGCAGCGGCAAATAGGGGACGACCCCTTGCCCATTGCCCTGTTCGACGATGACCTTGCTGGAGTCTTTCAGGACCTTCTCCATCGTTTCCAGATAAAGGCGCTTGCGCGTCACATCGGGGGCCTTGGCATATTCGTCATAAACCGAGATGAAGCGCTGCGCCTCGCCTTCGGCTTCCTGCACGACACGGTTCTTGTAGGCCGCCGCGTCTTCACGGACCTGTGCCGCCTCGCCGCGCGCCTGGCCGAGCTTCTGGTTGGAATACTGGTTGGCTTGCTCGACGAACTTGTCCTCGTCCTGTTCGGCGCGCTGCACTTCGTCGAACGCGTCCGCCACTTCACGCGGCGGCGCCGCGTCCTCGATCGAAACCGCGTTGACGTTCAGGCCGGCCTTGTAGCCGTCCAGCGTCGTCTGGATGATTTCGCGCACCGATGCGGCGATGCCTTGGCGATCGTCGCGGAAAATGTCCTGAGCGGGTCGCCGGCCGACTGCTTCACGCATGGCGCTTTCAGCGACCTGCTGCAGCATGCCTTCCGGGTCGGAGACGTCGAACAGATAGGCCTTTGGATCGGAGACCTGGTAGGCCACCGAGAACTGGACGTTGACGATATTCTGGTCGCCGGTCAGCATCAGCCCGGAAGTGTTGCCGCTCGTCGCGCCGCCGCCGCCGATATCGACGAGCTGCTCGGCTATGTTGGCCGTCTCGACGGTTTCAACGGGCCACCAATGGAAATGCAGACCCGGCTGCGACAGCTCCGGCTTCGGCTTGCCGAAGCGCAGTTCGACCGCAACCTCGTCCGGCTGCACGGTATAGACCGCCTTGAATGCCCACAGCACGACCAGTGCCGCTGCGATCAGCGCAAAGACGGCCGGGCTGGCGCCGCCGCCACCAGGCAGCGCGCGCCGCAGCCGGTCCTGGCCGCGGCGGATGATGTCCTCGAGATCGGGAGGTGACCCTTGCGGGCCGCCAGGCCCCTTTGGTCCCTGCCCCCAGGGTCCCTGATTGCCGCCGCCGCCCCATGGGCCGCCGCCGCCACCGCTCTTGTCGTTCCAGGGCATGAATGTCCTTTCGCTTGGAATTCCCTCAGCGCCGGCCTTGCGACGCAAAATCCAGTTGTTCTTCTATAGGGACGCCGCGATGCGCTTTCAACGCGATCCGACACTGCACCGTCCGATTTGGACCGCTGCAAGCAGCAAATTTCAATAAGTCGCCTTATGAATGCGGCGTATTGTCGAGGGGAAGGCACCAAATGGCAAAAAGCGGCTTGGCATCCGCGCGCATGGCATGAACGATGTCAGGTGGATTGTAGACGACCCCACCGACCCCGGGTTCATGCCACGCCTCGGCATTCTGCCGCCACTCACCCTGCGACAGGACGAGGTAAAGCTCTTCCGGCGGATGCCGATGATCTGGATATGTCGCGTGCGGCGCCATGACCGACACTCCGATCTCGATTTGACCGCTCGGGACGAAACCGCCCGGGCCGACAATGAAGGAATCGGCGTAATTCTCGGCCAGCACCGCCGACTTGCGACGCTCGCTTTGATTGTTCCAGCTGAGATGCGGCTCGATCTCGCGCAGTGCGGCGGCGAGCTTGCCGAGATTGCCGCCGATCGTTTCAAGCTCGGCAAAGCATGCCGGAAGGTGGCGACAAGCCGGCTGGCGCTGGGGTCGCTCACCGCTAGCCCGCGGCGCCTCAAGCGCGGTGTTGCCGAAGATCCGCTGGTGCGCAGCTTCACGCGCGGGTTCATTCCCCATACGCGAGCGTATCTCCGCGCTTAGTAAATCCATGAAGGCACCGAGCGGCTGATGCTTGTTATCCGTCATGAGGACACCTGTGTCATTGGCGGCTGCGCTCGTAAACCGTGTAGCGCGTCGCGTGGCTGTCCTTTTCACCGGCCGGAAAATCCTCCGAATGCACAATTCGCCAGCTGCCTGGATCGATGTCAGGGAAATGCGCATCACCGTCGACCTTGGCCAGCACATGGGTGACATGCAGGCGGTCGGCAAGCGGCAGCGCCTGCGCATAGATCTCGCCGCCGCCGATGACACAGATCTCGTCGACACCGCTCATGCAACGCCCACGCACCGTGGCCAGATGGATTGCGGCTTCCAGCGAATTTGCTGTTTCAACGCCCTCGGCGCGCCAGGCCTTGTCGCGGGTCACCACAATGTTCAATCTGCCCGGCAGCGGCCGGCCGATGCCCTCATAGGTCTTACGGCCCATGATGACGGGCTTGCCCATAGTGTCGGCCTTGAACCGCTTGAGATCGGTGGACAGCCGCCACGGAAGGCCGCCGTCGCGCCCGATCACGCCGTTCTCGGCGATGGCGACATAGATCGCGAGCTCCATCAGTTGGCGTCCCCGCCATTGCTGTCCGACGGTTCGAGAAGCAGAATGTCGATGTCGTGCTCGGGATAGAAATCCTGCGCCGTCAGTTCGAACGTCGTCGGCCCGACCTTTTTGACATTGTCGCCGCAAAACGAGATCAGGGCTTTCGGATTGCCTTTGTCGACGGTCAGCTTGAATTTGCCGATGGTGCCGGATGCCCAGTTTCCACCGGTGGTCAGGATATAGGCAATGCGTTTCTCATAGTATTTGGGATAACCGTCCGGATCGTCCTTGGCCGCCTTGCGCACCGCATTCTCGAAGCCGCCGTCCATGCAGTAGCGGGCCTTGTAGGCAGCATACTGGCTGCCCTGGAACTGGCCATCATAGAAGAAACTGACCGAAGACGTGCCGCCGACGCTGGGCTTGTAGCGGTGCGAGACATGGACATCCTTGTTGGCCGGAAAGGTCGAACGCCACCAATAGGTCGAGCGCAATTGCCACCACGGCGTATAGACCTTGTTCGCCTCGGTACCGTCGCCGCCGGTATCCTCGATGATGATGCCGCGGTTCTCCCAGTCCTCGGCGACCGCTTTCGGCAACTTCGCCAGCGCCGCCTTGGCGGCATCGCCGAACGGATTGAACGGAACGTTCTGCGCCTTCAGATCGGCGCCGATGTCGATGCCGACAGCGAACACCTTCTGCTCGAGCTGCGGCTTCGCCGGCACACCATCGATCGTCACCTCAAAGCCAAGGAAATTGTCGCTCTGATTTTCAGGAATTGCCGGCATTTCCTCCGGGTCGCCCGAGATGTCCGGCATCGGGAAGGCGACGATTGCGTCGACATCCTTGTCGGTGTTGTTGTGGAAGACATAGTCGACCGTCACCTTTTCGGGCGAGATGAAGAGATCCTCGCTTTGCATCGCCACCGCATCGCTGCGCGACAGGATAAGGCCGCCGGTGCTGAGTTCGGCCACCGAATCGTTGGCGAAAGCGGGGGCGGCTGAAAGCGCCAGCGCCGCGGTCAGAACGTATCGGAACATGGAAGCCCTCTCGGCCGGAATGCCGGGATGATCCTAGCCGTTTCAAGGCCGTGTTTCAAAGCCCTTCCGCGGTCGCCATTGCTTGCGCACATGCTTGTCTGGACACCGAGACCGCTATCGGGCAGGAGTTCGCGTCATGCGCAAGCTTTTCGTCATCGGCATCGGCGCCGGCAATCCCGATCATATGACCGTGCAGGCCATAGAAGGCCTGAACCGGGCGGACGCCCTGTTTATTCCCGACAAGGGCGCGAAAAAGAACGATCTTGCCGAACTGCGCCGGCATATCTGCGACCGTTTCGTCACCAACCCGAAATCGCGCATGGTCGAATTCGACGTGCCGGTGCGCGCCGAGCCGGCGCCGTCCTACCGCTCGACCGTCGACGACTGGCACGAGGCAATCGCCGACATCTACGAAGGCCTGATCCGCGACGAGCTTGCCGAGAACGGCTGCGGCGCTTTCCTGATCTGGGGCGACCCTTCTCTATACGACAGCGCGCTGCGTATCCTCGAGCGGGTGCGGCTCAGAGGCAATGTCGGGTTCGAGTTGGAGGTCATTCCCGGCATCACTGCCGTCCAGGCGCTCGCCGCCAGCCACAAGATGGCGCTGAACCGTATCGGCGACCCCGTGCTCATCACCACCGGCCGCCGCCTGACCGAGCAAGGCATGCCGCAAAATGCCGGCAGTGCGGTGGTCATGCTCGACGGTAAATGCGCTTTCAACACGCTGGCCGACAAGGATCTGATCATCCATTGGGGCGCCTATCTCGGCACACCCGACGAAATCACTCTCTCCGGCCGCCTAGGTGATGTCGGCGAGGAGATTGAGAAAATCCGTGAACAAGCCCGCCGGAAGAAGGGCTGGATCATGGACACCTATCTGCTGCGCAAAGCGGAGGGCAGGGAGTAGGGGAATTGAAGAAATGAGGAACTGAAGAATTGGTAAGGAGGGCAGGAGACGCCTAACGGCCAACATCCACTCCCATATTCTTCAGTTCTTCAGTTCTTCAACTCCCCCTCCTCACCCGGCATCAATCTCCGCCTGCAACGCCTCCATGTGCGTGGCCGCCGCCGCGGCCGCCGCCCGTTCGATGGCACGGAAGCGGCTGACCACCGCCAGGCCGACCGAGGTCAGCTGCGCGCCGCCGCCCTTGCGGCCGCCGGTCTGCGCTGCGACCAGCGGCTTGCCGAACACGCGGTTCATGTCCTCGACCAGATCCCAGGCGTGCTTGTAGGACATCTCCATGCCGCGCGCGGCGGCCGAGATCGAGCCGAAGGTGGCGATCTGCTCCAAAAGCTCGATCTTGCCCGGACCGATGCGCCCGTCCGGATCGAGATTTATCCGCAAGCTCAGCGACGGCATGTCGTGTCCTCCTCGGTCACATTAGCCTCTCTCGATCCATAGCGCTATTCCAAAACGATATAGCGGCTATCAGCCATCCACTTCGGCCGGCAGCCCGGCGCCGGTATTGGCCCTGTCGAAGCTCACCGTCTTGACCACCGCGAACACCTTGCTCCCCAACTGGAGGTTCAGCGCGTGTCGCGACTGCTCGGTGATGCGGGCAAGCACGGTTGCTCCGTTGCAGTCGATGCCGACCTCGACCGTTGGCCCCTCACCTGGACTTACCGCGACGATGATGCCGGGCAGGATGTTGAGCGCGCTGAGGCCCGTCGGCTGTTCTGTGGCGACCATCACGTCGCGGGCGCGGATGCGAATGCGCACCGGCGCGCCGACCGATATAGCCAGCCGTGGCACCCGGATTTCGCCCGCCGCCGAACCGAGCACGCTCATGCCGAACGCCTCGTCGTGGCGCAGCACTTTGGTGTCCAGCACCGCGCCTCCCTCGCCGCGCTCTTCCGCCGGCAACAAATCGAGCCGTTGCATGATCGCGCCGGTCGGGCCTGAGGCAGCGACCTTGCCTTGCGCCATCACCACCACGTCGCTCGCCAGCCGCGCCACCTCGGCGACGGAGTGGCTGACATAGACGATCGGCAGCTTGGTCTCGTCGCGCAGCCGCTCGATATAGGGCAGGATTTCAGCCTTGCGCGCATCGTCGAGCGAGGCCAGCGGCTCGTCCATCAACAGCAGCTTCGGGCTGGCCAGCAATGCCCGGCCGATCGCTACCCGCTGCTTCTCGCCGCCGGAAAGCTTTGCCGGCCGCCGATCAAGCAGGTGGCCGATGCCAAGCAGGTCGACCACCGCGTCCATATTGGCATAGCGCTCCGCCGCCGGCGTAAACCAGCGGCCATAGCCCAGATTGCCGGCCACGCTCATATGCGGAAACAGCCGCGCATCCTGGAACACCATGCCGATGCGGCGCTTGTGCTTCGGCACGAAAATGCCGGCGCTGGTGTCGACGAGCACCCGGCCATCGACCGCGATGCGACCCTTGCCCGGCCGGATCAGCCCGGCGATCATGTTGATCAGCGTCGTCTTTCCGGAGCCCGAGGGCCCGAACAGCGCCGTTAGCCGCCCGGCACTTTCGAAGCGCGCGTCGATGGCGAAATCGCCCAGACGATGGCTGATGTCGACAAGGACGCTCATTCGATGTCCATCCGCCGGCCAACGCGCCGCGCCAGCACTTCCGAGGCAACCAGGGCCGCCATCGAAATGACGATGGAGATCAGCGTCAGCCGTAGCGCCCCGTCATCGCCGCCCGGCACTTGCGTAAAAGTGTAGATCGCCGAAGGCAGCGTCTGCGTCTCGTTGGGAATGTTGGAGACGAAGGTGATGGTGGCGCCGAACTCGCCCATCGCCTTGGCGAAGGACAGGATCGAGCCGGCGATCAGCCCGGGCAGGATCAGCGGCAGCGTGATCGTGGCGAACACAAACAGCGGATTGGCGCCGAGCGTGCCTGCGGCGGCTTCCATCTTACGGTCGACGGCCTCGATCGACAGCCGGATCGCCCGCACCATCAAGGGGAAGCCCATGATGCCGCAGGCCAAGGCAGCGCCCGTCCAGCGAAACGAGAAGACGATGCCGAAATGCTCAGCCAGGAATGCACCGGCCGGCCCGCGACGACCGAAGGTGAGCAGCAAGAGATAGCCGGTCACCACTGGCGGCAGGATCAGCGGCAGATGAACCACGCCGTTGAGCAGCGTCTTGCCCCAGAATTTTCCGCGCGCAAGCAGGAGCGCAATCGCGATGCCCGGTGGCAGGCTGAACAGCATCGCCACCGTCGCCACCTTGATCGACAGCCGGACCGCATTCCATTCGTCGGGAGTGAGGTCCAGCAGCCAGTTCATGTGTCAGGCGCTACCTTAATTGCTCGGCGTGAGCACGGTGAAACCTTGATCCCTAAACAGCTCCGCCGCCTTGGCGGACTGCAGGCACTTCAGGAAGGCCGGCGTATCCTTGTCCTTTGAATCAGCGATCTGGGCAACCGGATAGATGATCGGCGGATGCGAATCCTCCGGGAAGGTGCCGACCACCTTGACGCCCTTGTCGGCATGCGCATCGGTCGCATAGACGATGCCGAGCGGTGCTTCACCCATCGAAACCAGCTTCAATGCGGCGCGCACATTCTCGGCCTGCGCCACCTTGCCTTCCACCGACGACCAGACGCCAAGCGATTCAAGTGCCGCCTTGCCGTATTTGCCGGCCGGCACCGCCTTGAAGTCGCCCATGGCGAGCTTGCCGTCGCCGACCAGTTTGGCGAGGTCAAAGCCCTTCTCGATCTTGGTTTCAATCGTCGAATCCTTCGGCGCCACCAGCACGATCTGGTTGCCGAGCAGCTTCACCTCGGTGTCCGGCTTGGTCAGTTTCTTGTCGGAAAGATATTTCATCCAGTCGAGATCGGCCGAGATGAAGACATCGGCCGGCGCCCCGCCCTCGATCTGCTTGGCCAGTGCGGAGCTCGCGGCGTAGGAGACAGTCGCGGCCTCGCCGACATCGGCTTCGCAGGCCTTGTTCACCGCATCGAGGCCGTCCTTGAGGCTGGCCGCGGCGAACACGATCACCTTGTCCTCCGCATGCGCGGCCGGCATCGCGGCCATAAGCGCCGCGGCAAAGCCGCCGACCGCGATCGCTCTCAATCCAAAACCTTTGTGCCTCGACATGAAAACTCTCCCTGGGTTTTGAAATCCGACCGGCTCGAAGCCTAGGATCGATATATCCGGATGAATATAACAAGGGAAGGCCGCAGCCGTCGAAAGCGTCTGTTCGGCATCGATTGTTCTGGTTTTGACGGGAACGGAACCTTGCAAAGGAAGTCCCATGAAAATCAGCGCACGCAACATCCTCAGGTGAACGGTCACCGAGATCGTCAAGGGCGCCACCACCTCGCATGTCCACATCGACGTCGGCGGTTCGGTCGTCACCGCTTCGATCACCAATGAGGCTGTCGCCGATCTCAAGCTCGAAAAGGGCAAGCAGGCCTATGCCGTGATCAAGGCCTCGGATGTCATGGTCGGTATCGACTGAAGGAACGGCGGATCAGACCGCGATCGGCGCCTTGATCGTGGCGTCAGCAAAATAGTTCTCCAGCCGGAAATCCTCGAAGCGGAAGGCAAACAGGTCCTTCACCTCCGGGTTGATCCACAGCGTCGGCAGCGCCTTGGGCGTACGCCGCAACTGCTCGCGCGCCTGCTCGAAATGGTTGGAATAGAGATGCGCGTCGCCCAGCGTGTGGACGAAATCGCCAGGTTTCAGCCCGGTGACCTGCGCCACCATCAGGGTCAGCAGCGCATAGGAGGCAATGTTAAAGGGCACGCCGAGGAAGATGTCGGCCGAGCGCTGGTAGAGCTGGCACGACAGCTTGCCCTCCGAGACGTAGAATTGGAACAGGCAGTGGCAGGGCGGCAACGCCATGGCCTCGACCTCGGCCGGGTTCCACGCCGAAACGATCAGCCGGCGCGAATTCGGATTCTTTCGTATCTCCTTGAGAAGGTTGGCAATCTGGTCGATCGATCCGCCATGGCCATCCGGCCAGGAGCGCCATTGCTTGCCATAGACCGGGCCGAGATCGCCATTCTCGTCGGCCCACTCGTCCCAGATCGAAACGCCGTGGTCGTTAAGGTATTTGATGTTGGTGTCGCCGGCCAGGAACCACAGGAGTTCATGGATGATCGACTTCAAATGCAGCTTCTTGGTCGTGGTGACCGGAAAGCCGCGGCTGAGATCGAAGCGCATCTGGTAGCCGAACACCCCACGCGTGCCGGTGCCAGTGCGGTCGCCGCGATCGGCGCCATTGTCCAGGGCATGTTGTAAGAGGTCGAGATACTGGCGCATCGGTTCCGGCTCGATTCGAGGTTTCGTGATAATAGCCGACTGGCGGGCCGCCGAACACATCAAAAGGCACCAGACGCGGCTTGCCCCCATCACTCTTTCAAGGGTTGGCGCTGCCCCTCACCTGCCTGCCGGGCGTTCGTCATTCGAAAAGCCAAGCAATTGGCTTTTCGTCCGCTTCGCGGACCGATCCTCAACTCCCCGTATAGTGACGGGGAGAGGGGCGCAGTCGCCGATGGTTTCGCCAATCACAAGCGTTCACGAAAGAGTGCCAAGACTGCGGTCAGCCCTTTCTCCCCGTCACTATACGGGGAGAAATGCCCGGCAGGGCAATGAGGGGCGGCGCTGACGTCCAGTGAGGAGCAAATCAAACGCGCTCTGCCTGTCAGAGATAATCTCTACAAAGAACCCAGCTTGCCCAGATCCTTGGCGACGAGGTAGTAAAAGGTCACGCGGCTCTTGGTGTTGTCGGCAGCCATCGCCTTGCAGGTCTTTTCGATGGATGCATCCGCCTTGGCGCCGTCGGCGACGCCGAGCTTCTTGGCGACCCAGTTGGTCTTCACGCGCTCGAGTTCCTTGGGGTCGGTGCAGGATACCAACGAGGAATCGCGGTTCCTGAGCGCAATGCCCAGATGCTTGACGATCTTTTCGACCGCATCGGCGCTGGCGCCGGCGTCGTATTTCTTCACATCCGCAAGATAGTCGGCCATCAGACTTCCCCTCGTCGGCGCCACGGATCCGGTCGATGAGGGCTGTGGCGCGCTACGCAACCTGTGCGCTAGGTCGATACTCCTCACCGGCGCAAAGCTTCGGTTGAGACCGTGTCCAAGTCAACCCTCGGCGTCACAGTTTGGCTCTGGGAAGAAGCGCGATTGCGGCCTTTCATTTCGTGCGACGACCCCCTATATTCGTTTTGTCGGCTTGACCGACTATGGCGATAAATGGGCGATGAAATAAGCCGTTCGGACCCGGGGGCGGTACCCGGCGCCTCCACCAAAAGCCGCTTTGACGACGAAGCGGTTTTTGCTGGGGGCGAAATAGGATCGACGAAGGTGTAAAGATCGTACTTTTGCCCGGCATTGTACCACCGTCATCGGGCTAAACTTATAGTTGCCAACGACAACTATGCGGAAGCTCGTCTCGCTGCTTAATGCAGTGCGAACGCTTCAAATCAAGCCCTAGAGGTTCGCACTTCTAGGCGGGGTTCGGAGGTACCTGGCAACAGAAACCTCCACTTCTCCCCTCTCAATATGTTGCACGCAACGCAGGCTGCCGCGCTGGTCGAACTTTGCCTGGCCACGGGCCGCGAAGCTGTCGAGCCGCGTGCGCCCTTCTCCATGGACAAGAGATGCAAAACTGTTCCGATCGATTCTTTGTGCTGACCGGCGGTCCCGGTTCGGGCAAGACCACGCTGATCGAAGCGCTGAAAGCCGCCGGCTTCGCCACCTCGCCCGAAGCCGGGCGCGGCATCATCCGCGACCAGGTGGCAATCGGCGGATTTGCCCTGCCCTGGCGGGACAAGCCGCTGTTTTCCGAACTGATGCTGTCGTGGGAGATGCGCTCATGGCACGCCGCTTGCGACCATGCGGGACCGATCTTCTTCGATCGCGGTGTGCCGGATACGCTGGGCTATTACAGGCTGATCGGACTACCGGTGCCCGCCCATGTCACAAACGCCGCGACAAAATTTCGTTACAACAGCCGCGTCTTCATTGCCCCGCTTTGGCCGGACATCTTCACCCAGGACAACGAGCGAAAGCAGACGCTGGACGAGGCTGAGCGCACCTATCACTCACTGGTCGGCGTCTACACAGAATTGGGTTACGAACTGATCGAGCTGCCGCTGGCCTCGGTCGAAGCGCGATTGGACTTCATTCTGGCTGAAGCCGGATTGCCACCCCATACATGAGAAAGGCCGGTCAGACCCGACCTTTCTCATCGATTGCGATTGGCTTACTCCGCCGGGGCCTCAACGGCTTCGCGCGTGCGGCCGAGCGTCAGCTTGGCCAGCGTAAACGAGATCACGGCGCACAGCGTAATGCCGGCCACCATCGGCAGCGGCGTGCCGTCGAAGAAGATGCCGGCGACGCCCATGGCCAGCGCACCGATGGCGAAATGCAGCGTGCCCATCAGTGCCGAGGCGGTGCCGGCGATTTCGCCATGCTCTTCCATGGCCAGCACGGAAGTTGTCGGGATGACCAGGCCGAGGAAGCCGTAGCCGACGAACAGCAGCGCCGCCATCACATCGAGCCGGTCAACGCCGGTCGCCATGACAGCGAACAGCACCACCATCGTCGTGGCGTAACCGGTCACCGCCACCCAGACGACGCGCTTCAGGCCGAAACGTTCCGACAGCATCCCGGTCAGCTGCGACATGCCGATGAAAGCCACCGCATTGATCGAGAAGAACACGCTGTAGACCGAAGGCGACAGCCCGTAATGGTCGATCAGGATGAAGGACGAGCTCGAGAGGTAAACGAAGAAGCTGGCAATGCCGAAGCCGGCGATCGCCACCAGGCCGAGGAAATTGCGGTCACCCATCAGGAAGCGGTAACCGGCGAGTGCGGTGCCGAAGGAGGATCCGACACGTTCTTCCGCCGGCCGCGTCTCCTTGAGCGAGGTCGCCAAAAGAATGGTCGCCAAGAGAGCCGCGCCCGTCACCGTCCAGAACACGGCGCGCCAGCCAAAATTCTCGATGATCTGGCTGCCGGTCAGCGGCGCCAGGATCGGTGACACCGAAAACACCAGCATCAACAGCGACATCAGCTTGGCAGCTTCAGTGCCGGTGTGCAGGTCGCGCACGATGGCGCGCGGCACCGCCATGCCGGCGCTGGCGCCGAGGCCTTGCAGGAAGCGAAAGGCGATCAGCCATTCGATGGTCGGCGCCATTGCCGAACCGATGCCGCCGACCATGAACAGCGCCAAGCCGCCATAGAGCGGCAGCTTGCGGCCAACCATGTCGGAGATCGGCCCGACGACGATCTGGCCGAAGCCCATCGACAGGAAGAAAATCAGCAGGCTCATCTGCACGGCGGCGGTGCCGGCATGCAAATCCTCGCCGATCGACGGCAGCGCGGGCAGATACATGTCGATGGCGAAAGGGCCGATGGCGGACAACAAGCCGAGCACGACCGCGATGCGGAGGAATTTGGGACTCATGATAAAGGCTTCTTTCGAATCTGGTTGTCGCCGGCAAGCGACGTCTAACCCCAGGACGTTCCATCCCGTGGAAATCCGACATCCCGGGGCGAATTCATTCGTCCCCTTGGAGTAAATTTCCGTTTTCTTATGTCCACAAATTTAGACAGCCTTGTCTAATTCGTCAATCACCTCTATATATATTTTTATGAAGCCTGCCGTTTCTCCTGACATTTTCCCGCCACGCGGCCACGAGGCCAAGCGTATGTCGATCATCGATACGGCGGCCTCGGTATTTTGCCGCGAAGGCTTTGCCGGCGCCAATATCGACCTGATCGCGGCGGAGGCCGGCGTCTCGCGCCAGACCATCTACAATCACCACCGCGACAAGGAAAAGCTTTTCATGGCCGTGGTGCGCGACCTGACCGAGCGCTGCAATGCCGGCATCTTCGCCACCTTCGCCAGCTTCCCCGACCAGCCCAGGGATTTGGAGGCCGATTTGATCGGCTTTGCCGTGCGTATGAACCAGAACTGCATCTGCAACCGCGACGGACGTTTCTTGCGCAAGCTGATCCAGACCGAGGGCGAGCGCTATCCCGAACTCTTCGCCGAATGGCGCGACCAGGGTCCGGGGCGGACCTGGCCCGCACTTGCCGCCCGTTTCGCCCGCCTCGCCCATGCCGGTCACCTCGCGGTCGACGACCCCGACGTCGCCGCGCGCCAGTTCCTGGCGCTGGCCAACGCCGAACTGCAGACCACCTTCATGCTCGGCGGCATGCCGTCGGAAGATGAAGTGCTGCAATCCGCCACCCACGGCGTGCGCACCTTCCTGCGCGCCTTCGGCAAGCGCCGATCAGCGGCAGCGGTGGAAAAGCAGCTGGCCAGCGCCTGAACGAATCAAATCCAGCGATCAAATCGTCATTGATGGGCCTCGCTTCGTTGCACCAGCGATCTATATCCGGTTTACGCCGCCCTCAAGCTTGATTACAGCTATGCGGACGATTCAACGGAACCCGACCAGCACATGGCCGACGACCACATCCGCTACGACATTCTGGCCCAGGAGGCATTGCGCGGCGTCATGCGCAAGGTGCTGGCCGAAGTCGCGCGCACCGGCCTTCCCGGCAATCATCATTTCTTCATCACTTTTTTGACCGGCGCGCCGGGCGTGCGCGTGTCGTCCAGGCTGCGCGAGCGCTATCCGGAACAGATGACCATCGTCATCCAGTTCCAGTATTGGGACCTCAAGGTAACTGATACCGGCTTCGAGGTCGGGCTGTCCTTCTCCGACGTGCCGGAAAAGCTGGAAATCCCCTTCTCGGCCGTGCGCGGCTTCTACGATCCGTCGGTCAATTTCGAACTCGAATTCGACGTCAAGACCGACATTCCCGCCGAAGACGAAGCGCCGGCACAGCCGGCTCCCGAGCCCTTGGCCATCGTCTCCGAGAAAAAGCCGAAGGCCGAGAAGAAAGCCACTGTGGCCGAAGCCGAGAAAAAGCCCGCCGTGGCTGACGCCGGCAAGGGCGCCGACGTCGTGTCGCTCGACGCCTTCCGCAAGAAGTAGCAGCGCGGACAGCGCGACATGGGCGAAATCGTCAACCTTCGCCAGGTCCGCAAGCAGAAGGCGCGCGCCGAAAAAGAAAAACTCGCCGGCGAGAACCGCGCTCTGCACGGCCGTTCCAAAGCCGAAAAAACCCGCGACCGGCTGACATCAGATAAGGCCGAGAAGTTCGTCGCCGGCCACCGCCGCGAACGCCCGGAAGACCAGGGCGATTGATGGGCAGCCTGCGGTGAGCCCGGTCGAAAAACGCTCGGTAACGATCCGCGGCCACCGCACCAGCTATTCGCTCGAAAAACCGTTCTACGACGACCTCGTCGCCATCGCCGCAGCGCGAAAGCTGACGCTTGCCGCCCTGGTCGCCGAAATCGACGAGACAAGGCCGCGCGACGCCAATTTGTCCTCGGCACTCAGACTGCATGTGCTGGACTGGGCGAAGCGCGACGGGAGAATTTCTTAGGCCTTAATGACCGTATCCTGTTTCTTGCGGCGGGTGCCAAAGCCCAGCAGGGCCGAGCGATCGCGTTCCTCGGCCTGCTTCCTCGACCTGACCCGCATCAGATCCTTCCAGCCGACATAGCCGATCAGCCGCGCATCCTCACGCGCGACGACCGGCAAATGCGAGACGCTGGCCATTAGCAGTTTGTCGGAAAGACCCTCAAGATACTCGTCCGGATAGGCAAGCGTGAGCTTGCCGCCGGCCAGCAATTCGCCGAGCGTCGTGGTGCGGTGCATGCCCGCGCGCCGCCAGCGCAGGATCGCCGGTGGATCGATGACGCCAAGCACATGGCCGTATTCATTGACGACGGGAAAGCTCGGATGTCGCGTCTCCGGCGCGGTCAGGAAGGCGGCCGCGCCATGAAGCGTCATCGTCGCCGGCACGCTCTCCACTTGCGTTGTCATGACCTCGCGCACCCTGGTCAGCGCAAACGGATCGACGCGATATTCGCGAACCAGATGATGCCCTCGCCTGGCGATCTTTTCGGTCAGGATCGATCGCTTCATCAACAGCACGGTGACGGCGTGCGCGGCCGCGCAAGCGGTGATCAAGGGCACCAACACATGGGTATTGCCGGTCAGCTCGACCGCAAAGAAAGTCGCCGTCAGCGGCGCGCGCATGGTGCCGCCCATGGTCGCCGCCATCGCCAGCAATGGCCAGAAGCCGGGTGTCGCCTCGGGCAGGATGCCGGCGAGAACCGCGCCCATGGCGCCGCCCATGATCAACAGCGGCGCCAGCACGCCACCCGATGTTCCTGAGCCCAGCGCCACCGACCAGATGATCGCCTTCACCACCAGCAGGATAAGAGCGGCAGTGGCGATCAGGCGGCCGTCGAGCATGCCCGCGATGTTGTCATAACCGACGCCCAGTGCCTGCGGCTCGATCAGTCCGCCAATGCCGACCACAAGGCCGCCGATCATCGGCCACCACATCCAGTGTATCGGCAGCTTCTGGAAAGCGTCCTCACAGGCATAAACCATCTGCGTCAGCAAACCGGACAGCATCCCGGCGCATATCCCGATCAGCACCCAGCCGCCCAGGCCGGTGAACGACGACACCATGCTGCCCTGGAACGGGAAGATCGGCCCCGGCAAATGCAGCATGGTGCGCTCGACCTCGGCAATGATGGCCGCGACGGCGACCGGAATGAAACTGCGCGGCGTCCATTCGAAGAGCAGCAGTTCCACGGCCAGCATAATCGCGGCGATCGGCGTTCCGAAGACGGTGGTCATGCCTGCCGCTGCGCCCGCCACCAGCAGCGTCTTGCGCTCATTGTCGCTGACCGGCAGCATCTGCGCGATCAGCGAACCGATGGCCCCGCCGGTCATGATGATCGGGCCCTCGGCGCCGAACGGACCGCCGCTGCCGATCGAGATCGCCGACGACAGCGGCTTCAGGATCGCCACCTTGGCGCCGAGCCGCGAGCGACCGAGCAGGATGGCCTCGATGGCTTCGGGAATGCCGTGGCCACGGATCTTCTCACTGCCGTATCTGGCCATCAAGCCGATGATCAGCGCGCCGATCACCGGAACGATGACCGCGGCATAACCGAGCGGCGTATTCTCCAGCCTTAGATCGGCCAGCGAGAACTGGCCGAAATAGGCGACGTTGGTGGCAAGCCGGATCAGCTTCAGCAGTGCAATCCCGGCAAACAGCCCGGCCGTCGCAACCGCTACGGCGATCGTCGCGATGAGCAGCACGCGCGTATCGGTGGTGAAGTCGCGAAGGTGGTGATTTTCCAAGGATTTCATGTGGCGAGCCCAGCTTTCTGGAGGCGCCGAGCGCCATCCTGTTGTCGGGCGCTATGTATCGTAATACGATATAACTATTCAAGATCGTTCTCAACCGCCTCGCCGCGTCATTTTGGACGAGGATCTTAAGCTGGCCGTTGAGCTTTTTCGGGAAAGGGCGATAGAGATCGGAAATGACCTTTCCGCAGAAGCCACGCCCCGCCATCTCCCAGGCCGATTACCAGCGCCTGTCCGAATTCCGTTACCTGATCCGGCGCTTCCTCGAATTCAGCCAGACCAAGGCCAACGAAGCCGGCCTGACCCCGCGCCAACATCAGGCGCTGCTGGCGATCAAGGGGGTTCCAGGCGGTGGACCGGTGACGGTCGGCGACCTCGCCGAACGCCTGCGTGTCCGTCATCACAGCGCCGTGGAACTGGTCGACCGGCTAAGTGAGGCAGGGCTTGTCATCAGGCACCAGGACAAGGACGATCAGCGGCGCGTATTCTTGAAATTGACCGAGCACGCTGAAAACCGTCTTGCCGAACTGTCTGCCGTGCATCTCGATGAACTTGAGCGCATCGAACCGATGCTGGGAGCTCTGCTGACCCGTCATAAACAATAGGCGCTCGCGGTCAGCGGCACGGGCCGTTAATTGCCCAGCGACTTCAGCAGATTGTCGACCGAGAATGGGTTTGTCTTGGGCGTTGGCGGCGCCGGGGCCGTACCGTCATTGACGCCGGGCAGTGAGCGGTCGACCTTCGGCGCCTGCTCCCGAGCCTTGCGTTCGGCCTCCAGCCTGGCCTTTTCCTGCGAAGCAATCCGCATCGCTTGCTCAGCCTTCTTCCGTTCGGCTTCGGCCTTGGCGGCGTCTTCGGCTGCCTGCTGCTCGGCCTGCACCTTCGCTTCGGCGTCTGCCTTGGCCTTGGCGTCGGCTTCCGCCTGCGCTTTCGCAGCGGCATCGGCCTTTGCTTCCGCATCCGCCTTGGCCTTGGCATCCGCTTCGGCCTGCGCTTTTGCGTCGGCTTCAGCTTTCGCCCTGGCGTCGGCCTCGGCTTTCAGCCGGGCCGCTTCTTCCTGCTTGCGCAATTCTTCAGCCGCGTTGTCACGTTCGGTCTGTAGCGCAGCGTAATAGCGCACTTCGCGCCGCAGCCGCTGCTTCTCGAGCAGTGCAGCCTGCATCGCCTCGACCCGCTGCTGCTCTTTTTCCAGCGCGCGCTGCGTCAAAAACTGCGCCAGCGGCTCGCTGTCGAACAGCTTCTTCATCGCGCCGAACGGCCCGTCGACGCTGAAATTGACCGAGGGATCCGACCCGACCAGCGCCTGGTCGCCAGGCTTGTAGGTGATCGTACCCCTGGCGGCGACGGTGCTGGTGTTCAGGTCCGCCGTGATGTCGGCGGACAATGCCGCGCCAGCGTTTTCCAGCTTGACCGGCGGCGCCCTGAGCGTACCGCCGGCAACCGTAAAGGCGATGTCGGTATCACCGGCGGCAAAATTGCCGTCGCCGGCAATGTCAGGCGCAAAGCCCGCGGTCTTGGCCACGTCGATGTCGCGCCCGATCGTATCGGCCTTGGCGATCAAGGCGCCGAAGGCATCGGGATTGACACCGGCAATGGTCAGGCCTTTCAGCGCCGCCGTGCCGGAGCCGGAGAGTGCGGCAATCATCGCGTCGACCGATTTGCCGCTGGTCGACAGGCCAGTCGAGAAATCGCCACTGCCGCTCAGGCCAGCATTGGGCAGCACAGTCGTGAGATCAGCGCCGGCAAGCCTCATCTGACCGGAGAACAGCCCGTTGCCGTCGGTGTTCTTCAATTCGAACAGACCGGTGAGTGCGCCGCCGAGCAGCTTTGCCTTCAGGTCCGAAACGCGGATGCCTTCCTGGTCGAGTTTTAGCGACAGCGATGCGTCATAGGCCGTGGCCAGCGGCCCGGCGGCAAGCGTGGCCGTCGTCAGATCGAGGTCGGCGGTGAATGGCAGGCTGGATTTCTGACTGAACGGCGCCGTCGGCCAGTTGCCGTTGCTGGCGATGAAGGACTGGTCGCCGAACAGCGCCACCGCCATCGGGTCGAGGTCGAGTTCGTCGAGCGCCAGCGCACCGGCAAGATGCGGCAGTCCCTGCTTCACGTCGAGATTGATGTCACCGGACACCGCCGCTTCGTTGATGGACCCGTTGAGGCCGCTCAGCACCAACAGGCCACTGCCGAAATCGGCATCCGCGCTGAGCGAGGTCGACGTGCCGGCCCCCATGCCCGGCAGGCCGACGCCGGTGGTCATCAGCCAGGGCTCGATATCGGAGGCATCGAGGCCGATCTTGCCCTTGACGGTGGCGCCTTGCGGGCTTTCGGCGACGGTGCCGTCGAACGTTGCCTTGAAATCATCGGCGGCGAGGTTGAAACTCGTCGCCAGGCCGCCGCCAAGCGTGCCTTTAGCCGAGATGTCGGTACTTGCCTGGCCGAGCATACCGAGCGGCAGCGCCGGCATTCCGTAGAGCGCCAGCAGCGCGGTGGCGTCCGGGTTTTTGGCGTTGAAGGTCAGCGTTACCGGCGCGTCGAGCAACTGGCCGGCAGCACCCTTGCCCGACAGCGACGCCGAAAAAGCTGAGCCGCCAGCGTTGCCTTGCCCGCTCACCGCCAGCCCCGTCGTGCCGTCACCATTGTCGGCGGCACTTGCCACCAGATCGACTCGCGCGTCCTGGAACAGCTCGGGATAGGCAGAAGTGCGGCTTGCCAGTCCCTTCAGCACATCATTGTCGGGATAGTGTTGCGCAGCGATGTCGATCAGCGGCTTCAGATCGACGGCGACCACCGAGGCGTCGAGCTTGCCGGTCGGGCTGGCCGGGAAATCCTTGATCCGGCCGGTGGCGCTGATCGACGCTCCGGCCAGGCCGCCAATCGACAGCCGGTCGATTTCGAGCAGCCCGTCGCGCAGCCTGAGCGCGGTATCGACCGTGTCGGCGGTCAGCCCGCCGGCGCTGACAGGCCCAGCCTTGATCTGGAAATCGAGGTCGCGGTCGGAAAAGCGGTTGGCGCCCTTGTCGCTGACGAAGATCGAGGCGAACGCCGTCAGCCCGTCGACATCGAGTTCGCCGCCCGTGAGCCGCATCAGCACCGACGGCTTGGCGTCGTCGGGCTGGCTGGAATCGATGCGGCCGGAAAACTTTGCCTTGCCGAGGATCAGTTCGAGATCGCTGAACGCCTGGCGCTTCTCCGACAGATCGACCTTGGCCTTGAAGCCGGCGGCAGGCAGGCGGCGGATCGCCTCGTCGACATCCTTCGACAGCCAGGCGGCAAAGCCGGAAGGCTGCGCCACCGCCAGAAGCATGGAACCGGTGAAGCCGAAATGGTCTTGGACGCTAAGCATGCCGCTGGCTTCCAGCGTGGTGCGCCCGGGCAAGGTCGCAGCCATCGACTTCACCGACCAGCCGGCCTCGACCGGCTCGGCCGAGAGATGCACGTCGCGCACCGTGGTGTCGCCGGCCACCACCGCAGGCAGCTTGACCTCGACGGTGCCGGGAATGGTCGGCATCGGCAGGTCGAGCAGCGCCTGCTCGATCCCGGCAATGCGCTGGTCCAGTGTCAAGCCGGCGCCCTTTTCAGCGCCCACCGCCTCATCCAATTGCACCTGCGCGCCATTGGCCTCGATGGCGAAGCTCGGCTTGAGGCCGAGATCGACCGAAGCCTTGCCGTCGGCGGTGTAGGGATTGTCGAGCGGCCCGGTCTCGAAACGGAATTCGTCGACGCCGAGCTTCTGGTGATCGAGCGAGAACTTGCCGTTCAGCCTAAACCCCGGATCGGGTTTGCCGGCGCTGACCTTGACGCTCTCGCCATCGGAGCCGCGCAGCGCAGCTGAATTCTTGTCGTTACCGGAAATCTTGAACTGGCCGGTATAGACGGCAGCCCCGTTGACGATGCCGGCATTGCCGTCGGTCTCGACGACCAGCGGATAGTCGTCCGGATCGACCTTGAGCCTCAGCCGCATCTGGCCATTGCCCTCGGCCTTCCCCGTCGAAGCGACGACCGTCGAGCGCAGGCCGTCGAGCCGCAACGTCCCGTCCATGCGCCACGGCCCTGCCAGCGACTTGGCAGAGATGGTCGAATTGATTTCGGAAATCACATGGCTGCGGCCGCCGGCGGCATGGCGGAGCGCAATCTCGCCCTCCGTCACCGTCAGCCTCTCGATCGAGATCTGGTTGACGTCGAAGGGCGAGGACGGCCGCATCGCCCAGTCAACCGTACCGTCATCGGCAATGTCGATCGTTGCCTTCGGACGCACCAGCCGCATGTCGAAGATCAGCACTTCGCCGCGCAGGAACGGCGCCAGTTCCGCATCCATCGAAAAAGTCTCGACGGTCATTGCCGGCTGGCCGCCGGGACCGCCGGCGACGGTGACGTTGGAGAAGGTCACCGAGGGGAACGGCAACAGCCGCGCCGTGGCGTCGCCCTGCACCGTCACCTTGCGGCCGAGAATGGCGCTCGCCTCGCGCTCGAACTCGGCGCGATAGCCGGTCCAGTCGATAAAATACGGCACCACCAGCGCCGCAAGCAGCACCAGCACAAACAAGCCACCGAAGATCACGAACAGGCGTGCGAGCATCAGCTCCGAACGGGTTGATTGAAAGTCAGCCGCACTCTACCCGCATCAGCGTGTCGATAAAGAGGCAATTCATCTGGCAGACACATCGCGGTTGGCCCATCTCGGTGCGCCCGATCACCGAGATCCGGCCGCCTCCATCAGCGTCGGCAGGACCGCCCCCTGATGAAGGCTGACCGAAAAGCTCCTCGCAATGAATTCCAGCGTCGAATCCTGGAACGTCAGGATGAAATGCCGGTAAGCGGAAAACAGTTCCGGCGTGTGGGACGAGTGAACCCGATTTGCCTTTTCCAGGGACGCGATCCAGGACGAATTGAGGACTTCGAACGCCGAATAAGGCTGCAACCCCAGCCTATAGAGACGGTGCCCGCTGATGGCTTCGTCGTTCGGCGGGCCGAATTGAAATGCCAGATAAGGGTCCGCCGTCAGGATTGCGATCGCCTGGCTTTCTGTCGCGGGCGAAACCGAGCGCGGATTGGTGCCGTCGAATGACGGATCCGGTCTGTCGACGATGTAGGCAACTAGCAGCCTACCTTCATCGGCAAAGACATGAGGCGAAGGCGCGCCGGCGGACGACGGCGGCACGTCGATCGGTAGCAGGGTCTCGCTTGTGGCCATTCCACTATTTCCCCACCCCCGGCAGTATCTTGCCCGGGTTCATAATGTCTTGCGGATCGAGCGCTTTTTTGATCGAACGCATGATATCGACGCCATGGCCGAGCTCATGGCGCAGGAAGCCGATCTTGCCCTGGCCGATGCCGTGTTCGCCGGTGCAGGTGCCGTCCATGGCGATCGCCCGCATGTTGAGCCGCGAGACGAATTTCTCCGCCAGCGCGATCTCATTGGGATCGTTGACATCCATCAGCACCAGAACGTGGAAATTGCCGTCGCCGGCATGCCCGACAATCGGCGCCACCAGGCCCATCTCGGCAATATCGGCCTCGGTTTCGGCAACGCATTCGGCGAGCCGCGAGATCGGCACGCAGACATCGGTCGACAGGCCCTTGGTGCCCGGCCGCAGCGTCAGCGATGCCCAATAGGCGTCGTGCCTGGCCTTCCACAATTTCGTCCGTTCCTCGGCGACGCTGGTCCACAGGAACGGCCCGCCGCCATTCTCCTCGGCGATCATGCCAAAAGTTTCGGCCTGTTCGGCGACGCCGGCATCGCTGCCATGGAATTCCACGAACAGGCACGGGCTCTCGGGATAGTCGAGCTTGGAATAATTCTTCATCGCCCGCATCTGCAGCGCATTGACCAGTTCGATGCGCGCCACCGGGATGCCCATCTGGATGGTCGCGATGACCGCGTTGCAGGCCGCCTCCAGACTTGGAAACGGACAGACGCCGCCGGAGATCGCCTGCGGAATGCCTTGCAACCTGAGTGTCAGCGAGGTGATGATGCCGAGCGTGCCTTCCGAGCCGACCAAAAGCCGCGTGAGGTCGTAGCCGGCAGAGCTCTTCTTCGCCCGCTTGCCGGTGGTCACCGTCTCGCCATCGGCCATCACGGCTGTCAGCGACAAGACATTCTCGCGCATCGTGCCGTAGCGCACCGCATTGGTGCCCGACGCCCTGGTCGCCGCCATGCCACCGAGCGACGCATTGGCGCCGGGATCGATCGGAAAGAACAGCCCGGTGTCGCGCAGATGACGGTTCAGGTCCTCCCGCGTAACACCCGGCTCGACCGTGCAGTCGAGATCTTGCGGGTTAACCGCCAGGATGCGGTTCATGCGCGATGTGTCGACCGAGATCCCGCCGCCCGGCGCGTTGGTGTGGCCCTCAAGCGAGGAACCGACACCGAAGGCGATGACAGGAACGCGGTGCGCGGCGCAGGCGCGCACGATCTCCTGCACCTCTTCTGTCGTCTCCGGGAAAGCGACACCGTCAGGCGCCTGCGTCGGAATATACGTAGTGGTATGCGCATGCTGTGAGCGGATCGCCGCGCCGGTCTGGAAACGTTCGCCGAACTGCTGCTTGAGGATGCCGAGCACGGCGGCGATGCCTTCCTCGTTGCGTTCGACCGGGTTGAGGTCGCTCAGAGCCATGAATTCCTCCGCGAATGGACCAGCGTCCACGCTTGTTATGCGATTATGGATGCGTAGTCTCACCTACCGCGGCCTGTCCAGCACCAGAACTCGGTCCAGCACCAGAACAAGGAAGTTCCAATGTCCATCCCTGCCCCCTACGTCTCCAAGCCGATGGACATCGAGAAGGACTGGATCGACTATAACGGCCACCTCAACATGGCCTACTACAACGTGCTGTTCGACCGCTGCTCGGATGAAGCCTTTGCGGCAATGGGCATGGGGCTGGACTATGTCAACGAGCGGCGCCTCACCATCTACACGGCCGAGGTCCATGTCTGCTACGTGCAGGAGCTGCATCTCGAACACAAGGTCGTCGTCTCGTTCCAGCTGATCGACCATGACGACAAGCGGCTGAGGGCCTACCAGGAAATCCGCCATGTCGACGGCTGGCTCGCCGCCACCTCCGAAACCCTGTCGCTGCATGTCGATATGTCCGGGCCGAAGGTTGCGCCCTTCCCCGCCGACGTGCAGGCCAAGGTGGAAGCCATGCGCGCCGCCCATTCTGGACTGCCCATGCCCGAGCGCGCCGGCCGTTCGATCGGTATTCGCCGCAAGACCGCTTGATGCGCTCCCGTGCCCGCGTTAACCTTACCGAGCTTTTAACGTTAACAAACCATTTGAGCCATTGAACGACTCAGCGGACCGTTTGAGAACGGGTCGATCCGAGTTGCGATGCGGGCGGCGGGGCACAGGCGGTTCGAGGAACGTGCATGAAAACCGACATCAAGGTCGAAGTGGACAGGCTGGCTGCCGATCCGCGCATCACCGACTATGATTTCTGGCGCTCGTTGAAGAACGTCAACAACGAGATCTTCCACATCGCCAACAGCAACGAACCGATCCCGTTCGACATGATTCGCTGGCGCGCCATCCTGAAGCAGGCGCGCATGAAACGCGGCCACGCCTGACGTCGGCCTGCACTGCCCTCATTGCCCCGCCGGGCGTTGACCGGTCTACTAAGCCAGCTTCTCCTTCAGGAAAGCGATCGTCCTGCCCCAGGCCAGATCAGCTGCCTTCTTGTCGTAGCGCGCGGCCGATGTGTCGTTGTTGAAGGCATGGTTGACGCCGTCATACACATAGACGGTGTATTCGACATGCGCGGCGTCGAGCGCCTTCTTGTAGGCATCGATGCCGGCGTCGATGCGCTCGTCGAGCCCGGCATAGTGCAGCAGCAGCGCCGCCTTGATCTTCGCCGCATCCTCGGCCTTCGGCTGCATGCCGTAATAGGCGACGCCGGCCGCGAGATCCGGCGCGTTGACGGCCAAATCATTGACCGCGCCGCCGCCCCAGCAGAAGCCGACGGCGCCGACCTTGCCGTTGCCGTCCTTCTCGGCCTTGAGATAGGCGATGGTCGCCAGACCATCGGCGGTGACCTGGCTGGCGTCGAGCTTGGTGAACATGTCGCGCGCCTTGTCTTCGTCAGTGGGCGTGCCGCCGAGCGGCGACAGGAAATCCGGCGCCAGCGCCACGAAACCCTCAAGCGCCACCCGCCGTGCCACATCCCTGATATGCGGGTTGAGGCCCCTGTTCTCATGCACCACAATGACGCTGCCGAGCTTGCCCGACTGGTCCGCCGGCTTGACCAGATAGCCCTTCATCTCGGCGCTGCTGCCGGGATAGGTGATATCCTGCGCCTTCACCCGCGGATCATTGTCGGCGACGATTGCCGCCTGCGCCGAATTCGCGGCCAGCAGCGGCGCGATCGCGGCGGCTGCGGCGCCCGATCCGGCGAGCCTGGTCAGCTGTTCCATGAAGCGGCGGCGGTCGAGCGTCAGATGCGTGTATTCGTCATAGGCATCGATCATCGCCTGAGTAATGGCAGGAGTCGTGATGGCAGGCTTGGTGGCTTCGGCGGCGGCTTTCGTCATGGCGTGCTCCTCGCTAGGAGATGATCTCACGGTCACTCCGGGATGATTTGCGGGTCACTCCGGGATGACCTTGCGGGTCAAGATAGGGTGCAAGCTCGCACGGTCCAGTCACGGATCAGTGACGCTTTCGTCGTCAGGCCGTGCAGTTGGCACAAGTCAGCCGCACCAACCGCGCAGCCATCACATTTTGGTCATTTCAGAGAATGTTGATGGTGCCGCCACAATATCAGGGGAAGTTGATTGTGGCTTCGCCCGTTGTGGCAGCCAGACGAGAAGGAACAACGCCATGACCTTGTCCACTCCGATCCTTTTAAGCGCGCTCGTGGTTGCCGCAGCCGCCTTGCTGGCCCTGCGCTCCGCCGCGTCGGAAGCTGCCAAGCGGATGGTGAAGGTCCGGGTCGACCGGCGCCGTTCGAAAACCCGCTAACTGACAGCCGAGGGGAAATACCATGGACGCCCAGAGCATCGTGACCATCGTCTCGCAGAAAGCCGGCCTCGATCAGGCGGTCACCGAAAAGGTTGTCGGCACCATCTTCTCGGTGCTCGAACATGAAGCCGAAGACACCACCGTCTCCAGCTTCTTTGCCAAGATCCCGGGCGCTGACGCACTCGCCCAGAAATACGACGTCATGGCTGCCGCCCCTGCCGGCGGTGGTGGCTTCCTGTCGTCGCTGCAAGGTGCGCTTGGCGGCGTGCTTGGCGAAAAGACCGGCGCGCTGATCAACGGTGTCGCCGCGCTCAAAGCCTCCGGCCTCGACATGGCGCAGATCCAGAAGGCCGGCACCACGCTGATCCAGCAGGCCGAAGCCGCCGCAGGGCCGCAGCTGACCAACGAAGTGCTCGACTCGGTGCCGAGCCTGAAGGGCCATCTCGGGCTCTGATAGCGCCCGCCAACCAGCGGTCCCGATCATGGCTGCCCAAGGCTGGAGCTGCCCCTCATCGCCCTGCCGGGCACTTCTCCCCGTATAGTGACGGGGAGAAGGAGCCGTCATCGATGATTTCGCCAATCACCAACGTTGCAGGAAGAGAGCCAGCGCCGAAACTGCTCCTTCTCCCCGTCACTATACGGGGAGAAGATGCCGGCAGGCAGATGAGGGGCGGCGCCAGCATTGCCGGAACTCCTATCGATCGGCCGGGCCGAACACACAGATAGAATCCCAGCCCCTACTTCGGCAGCGTGTACGCCATCACATAGTCGCCCGGCTTAGTGCCGACCGAGCCGTGGCCGCCGGCGACGATGACCACGAACTGGCGGCCATCGGCGACGGTGTAGGTCATTGGCGTCGATTGCCCGCCGGCCGGCAGCCTGGCCCGCCAGAGCTGCTTGCCCGATGTCACATCATAGGCGCGCAAATAGTCGTCGACCGCCGCGCCAAGGAAGGCGACGCCGCCGGCGGTGATCATCGGCCCGCCAATGCCGGGAACGCCGACCTTCAGCGGCAGCGGCAACGGCGTCATGTCGTAGACGGTGCCGTTGCGGTGCTTGTAGGCGATCTTGCCGATTCTGAGATCGGCGCCCGCGACATAGCCCCATGGCGGCGCCTGGCATGGCACGCCGAGTGGCGACAGGAACGGCCCCATCACCACTGCGTATGGCGCACCCTCATTGCGGTTGAGCCCCTGTTCGCTGCCGCGACCTTCATCCGGCGGCGGCACCTGGTCGCGCGGAATGAGCTGCGATTTGAAGGCCAGATAGGTCGGCATGCCGAACATCACCTGCCGGACCGGATCGACGGCGACACCACCCCAGTTGAATGTGCCGAAATTGCCGGGATAGATCAGCGACCCCTGCACGGAAGGCGGCGTATAGCGGCCCTCATAGCGCAGGCCCTGGAATTCGATCCGGCAGGCCAACTGGTCGAACATGGTGATGCCCCACATGTCGGCGCCGGTCAGCGGCTTCGGGTTAAAGGACAGATCCGAAACCGGCTGCGTCGGCGAGGTGTGATCACCCTCGACGGCGCCGCCTGGCGCCGGCACTTCCTTGACCGGGATGATCGGTTCGCCGCTGCGCCTGTCGAGCACATAGAGGTCGCCCTGTTTGGTCGGCCCGACCAGCGCCGGCACCAGGCCGGCAGCCGTGGTGATGTCGACCAGCGTCGGCTGCGCCGGCACGTCCATGTCCCAGAGGTCGTGATGCACGGTCTGGCGCACCCAGCGCAATTGTCCGGTGGCAAGATCGAGCGCGGTGATCGAGGAGGAAAACTTTTCGACATTGGCGCTGCGCCCGGCGCCGAGCTGGTCCGGCGTCTGGTTGCCGAGCGGCACGTAGAGAAGGCCGAGCTTCTCGTCGGCGCTCGGTGTCGACCACATATTGGGTGAGTTGTGGGTGTAGGTCTGGCCCGCCGCCAGCGGTGTCGTCTGGTCCGGATTACCGGAATCCCAGTTCCATACAAGCGCGCCGGTGTCGACATCGAAGGCGCGGATGACGCCGGACGGTTCCTCGGTCGAATAATTGTCGTTGACCGCGCCGCCGACGATGATCTTGCCGCCTGATATCAGCGGCGCCGATGTCGAATAGTAGTAGCCCGACTTCGGGTACGGCATGTTGGTCAACAAATTGAGCGTGCCGGCTTCGGCGAACGACGGACAGACCTGGCCATTGGCGGCGTCGAGCGCGATCAGCCGCGCGTCCGAGGTCGGCAGATAGACGCGTGTCGCGCAGGGCTGGCCTGCGGCGATCTTGGCATCGGCGTAGTAGGACACGCCACGGCAGGTCTGGTGCTGGCGGTCCTTGTCGAGCTTGATCTTGGGGTCGAAGCGCCATTTCTCCTTGCCGGTCGCGGCATCGATGGCGATGGCGAAATTGTGCGGCGTGCAGATGTAGAGCGTGTCGCCCACCTTGAGCGGCGTTACCTGATAGGTGGTTTCGCCGACGTCATCCGGACCCTTGACGTCACCGGTCTGGTAGGTCCAGGCCGGCTGCAATTTGGCGACATTGTCCGGCGTGATCTGGTCGAGCGGCGAATAGCGCTGACCATAGGGCGTGCGGCCGTAGAAGTGCCACTCGCCCGGAGGCACGTCGCCGCCGAGATCCGCGGTCGGCGTTACCTTGTCGGCGCTGAGCTCGCCGGCGATGTCCTTGGGATCGGCGGTCATCGAATAGCCGGCCACTGCGAGCGATGCGAGCACGGCCAGGATGAGCGGCGCACGCGCGTCGGGGCCGGTGAGGCCCTGCCTTGCCCACGGCGTCAGCAGCCACAGCGCCAGAAGCACGATGACGCCGCCGCGCGGGCCGAGTTCCCACCAGTCGAAGCCGATTTCCCACACCGCCCAGGCAAGCGTGCAAAGCACGATCGCAGCGTAGAGCCACAGCGCCGTCGACTTGCGCCGGAACAGCAGCCAGGCGGTTATCAGGAAGGCGAGACCGGTGATGACATAATACCAGCTGCCGCCCAGCATCACGAGCCGGACGCCGCCGGCGCCAAGTGCCAGGCCGATGAGGAACAGGATGAGGGAGGTGATGACCACAGCCAAGACGATACTCCTTCGACTGTTGCGCTTTGCGGCGCCTCTCAGGCAGCCGTCCCTGCCCTGTCGCCAGCTTTCTCCCGCAGGCCGCGTGTGTCAAGCTTGGCCTGCCAGCATAGGGTGAGAACAAGGCGGTCCCTTTGACCGCCTTTCGCGACGGCTTAGCGGTGCAGCTCATCCATCAGATTTTGACCGGTCGCGCGCTGGACATGCGCAACGACGATCTCGGTCGGCAGCTGGGCGATCGGGTCGCCCCTGGCGGCCTCTATATCTGCGACCTTCATTCCAGCACTCGACCTCTTCCACCATGATCCGTGGCGCGGCGCGGGATGCCGTCTATGTCGCCGACAAGGTCGGCGAGCGTATGCGGGCAGCAGCCAGGTAGGCCGGGCGAAAGGTTTTGCACAGGCTGTCGGGCGCTGGGGCGATAATATTCGCACGGCGCGTGGGAATCTGGCTTCCAAACCAGAACAAAACGTAGACACTTCTGGTCTTTCGCTGCCGAATCACTACATTCGGGGACGATGTCCGGCTTTTCGGAAGACATGCCTTTCTTTGACGAACCGAGTGCGCGGCCCGCGGGCCCGTCGGGCATAGCCGCGCGCGCCATGGCTGCCCGCAGCGGCCGCAACGAAACGCCTGATTATCTCAGCGGCCTCAACCCCGAGCAGCGGCTGGCGGTGGAAACCACCGAAGGCCCGGTCCTGGTGCTGGCCGGCGCCGGCACAGGCAAGACGCGGGTGCTGACCACCCGCATCGCCCACATTCTCGCAACCGGCCGGGCCTTTCCGTCGCAGATCCTGGCCGTGACCTTCACCAACAAGGCCGCGCGCGAGATGAAGCAGCGCATCGGCATCCTGATCGGTGAAGGCAATGTCGAGGGCATGCCGTGGCTCGGCACCTTCCACTCGATCGGCGTGAAGCTGCTTCGCAGACACGCCGAGCTTGCCGGGCTCAAATCCGATTTCACCATCCTCGACACTGACGATGTCGTGCGCCTGATCAAGCAGCTGATCCAGGCCGAGGGGCTGGACGACAAGCGCTGGCCGGCCAAGCAGTTCGCCCAGATGATCGACGGCTGGAAGAACAAGGGCCAAGGCCCCGCCGATATCGCCGAAGGCGATGCGCGCAGCTTCGCCAACGGCAAGGGCCGTGAGCTCTACAAGGCCTATCAGGAGAGGCTGCAGACGCTGAACGCCTGCGACTTCGGCGATCTGCTCTGCCACCCGATCCGCATCTTCCGCGCCAATCCGGACGTGCTGAAGGACTACCACAAGCGCTTCAAATACATTCTCGTCGACGAGTACCAGGACACCAACACCGCGCAATACATGTGGCTGCGGCTGCTGGCGCAGCGGCCGCAATCCTCCCCCCTCGAGGGGGAGGTGCCCGCGAAGCGGGCAGAGGGGGTCGCCGCAGAAGGCACCACCAGGGCGTCGAGCGCTGCCTCACGGACCCCACCCGACCGGGCTTCGCCCGGCCACCCTCCCCTCAAGGGGGAGGGATCCCAGCGCTCCACCGTGAATATCTGCTGCGTCGGCGACGACGACCAGTCCATCTATGGCTGGCGTGGCGCCGAGGTCGACAACATCCTTCGCTTCGACAAGGATTTTCCGGGCGCCACCATCCTCCGGCTGGAGCGTAACTATCGCTCGACCGCGCATATTCTCGGCACCGCCTCGCACCTCATCGCCCACAATGAGGGTCGCTTCGGCAAGACATTGTTCACCGAGAAGGTCGCCGAGGACGACGAGAAGGTGCATGTCCACGCCGCCTGGGATTCCGAGGAGGAGGCCCGCGCCGTCGGCGAGACCATCGAGGCCTATCAGCGCGCCAAGCACAATCTCAACGACATGGCGATCCTGGTCCGCGCCTCGTTCCAGATGCGCGCCTTCGAAGACCGCTTCATCACGCTCGGCCTCAACTACCGCGTCATTGGCGGCCCGCGTTTCTACGAGCGCATGGAAATCCGCGATGCGCTGGCCTTCTTCCGCGTTGTCGCCAATGGCGGCGACGACCTCGCTTTCGAGCGCATCGTCAATGTGCCGAAGCGCGGCCTCGGCGAAGCCACCATCCGCCAGATTCACGACACGGCGCGTGCACTGCGCATCCCGATGCTGGAAGCGGCCGGCAACCTCGCCGAAAGCGACGAGCTGAAGCCGAAGCCGCGCGCCGCCTTGCGCGAAGTCGCGGCCAATTTCGAGCGCTGGCAGAAGGCGCTGGAAACCACGCCGCACACCGAACTCGCCGAGACCATTCTGGAGGAGAGCGGCTACACCGACATGTGGAAGAACGACCGCTCGGCCGAAGCGCCGGGCCGGCTGGAAAATTTGAAGGAACTGGTCCGTTCCATGGAGGAGTACGAGTCGCTGCGCTCCTTCCTCGAACATGTGGCGCTGGTCATGGATGCCGAGCAGAATGCCGGGCTCGATGCCGTCAGCATCATGACGCTGCATTCGGCCAAGGGCCTCGAATTCGAGACCGTCTTCCTGCCCGGCTGGGAGGAAGGCCTGTTCCCGCATCAGCGCGCGCTCGACGAAGGCGGCCGTTCCGGACTGGAGGAAGAGCGCCGGCTCGCCTATGTCGGCCTGACCCGCGCCAAGAAGAACCTGCATATCTGGTTCGTCTCCAACCGCCAGATCCACGGCCTATGGCAGTCGACCATCCCGTCGCGTTTCCTCGAAGAATTGCCGAACGCCCATGTCGAGGTCGCCGAAAGCGGCAACTCCTATGGCGGCTACGGCAATTCCTATGGCGGCGGCTCGTTTGCTTCAGGACGTGGCGGCCGCCAGAACCCCTATGGCGCCTCACGTTTCGACAATGTCGGCGCGGAAAAATCCGGCGCCTTCTCCAACACCTATGCGACGCCGGGCTGGCAGCGCGCGCAAGCCAACCGCACCGAGGCGACCGACCGCAACTGGGGCTCGCGCTCCGGCCATCAGGTCGAGCGCATCGGCTATGGCGAGACCGACTCCGGCTACGGCGCCGGCCGCACCTCGGTCAAGGGCCGCACCATCGACGGCGAACTGGTCGCCAAATCCGTCGCCGACACGCCGTCCCCCTTCAGCGTCGGCGACCGCGTCTTCCACCAGAAATTCGGCAACGGCAACATATCCGCCATCGAAGGCAACAAGCTGACCATCGACTTCGACAAGGCCGGCCAGAAACGCGTGCTGGACGGGTTCGTCGCGGCGGTGTGAGCTGCCTTAACGGCTACCCCCTTACCTGTACCGCGCCTGGTTCCACTTATGCCCCAGCAGCGACAGGATGATGATCAGCCCGTTGAAGAATTGCACGTAGAATCCGCTCAGGCCTGCCGCCACGACACCGGTCTGGATGAAGGCGACGGTGACCGCGCCGATGGCGCCGCCGGCGACCGTGCCGATGCCGCCCCAGGTCGGCGTGCCGCCGACGAACACCGAGGCCAGCACCGGCAGGAGATAGCCGTCGCCCGCCGTCGGCCACCAGGTGAAGTTGATCATCACCGAAAACGTGCCGGCAATCGCAGCGCCTATGCCGACGAAGACGAACACCTTCACCCGCACACGCTTGACGTCGATGCCCATCTGCTGGGCGCTGTCGGGATTGTCGCCGACCACCCTGACCTGCGCGCCGAAGCGGTGCCGGTTGTAGAGCATCGCCGACAAAACGACGAAGGCGAGCGCCCAGAAGATCTGCACCGGGATGCCCCACACCTGGCTGGAGAAGATCTTGTAGGCCCAGCTGTCGGCAAGGCCGGTCAGCGCCGTCGACTTGCCTTCGTTGATGATCTGGATCAGGCCGCGCAGCAAAAAGTTCATGCCGAGCGTGGCGATCAGCGACGACAGCCCGCCATAGACGACCAGCGATCCGACGAGGAAGCCGAGCAGCGTCCCGGTGACGATTGCTGCCGCAATGCCGAGGAACGGATCGTAGCCTGCCTGCACCACCAGCGCGAACACCCAGGAGGCAAAACCCATGGTGGCTGGAAACGACAGGTCGATCTCGCCGCAGGTGACGACGAAGACCAGCGGCACCACCACGAACAGCGCGACCGGCAGCGTCGTCAGCACCGAGCTGTAGAGATACCAGGTGGTGAACACGGTCGGGTTGGCGACCAGGAACACCGCCATCATGACGATGAACACGGCGAGCGTGCCGAGAGCGGCGCGATTGTCGATGACGAAGCCGCGCAGCCAGTGATCGGACGGGTGCTTCCACTCAGGTCGCGCTGCCTCGCCGCCGAGCGGGCTCTGCAGATCGGGTTCCATGGTCTTGCTCATCGCACTGCCCTCTCCGCGTCGCCGGCATCGTGCAATCCAGCCAATCCGCCGGGGTGCGCGACGTCTTCCATGAAATTGATGAGATCCTCGGCCGACTTGACCTCGGCGCGGTCGGCGGTCAGCGCCACCTTGCCGCGGTCCAACACCACGAAGCGGTCGGCAATGTCGAAGACATGGTGGATGTTGTGGCCGATGAACAGGATCGAGCGGCCGCTCGCCCGCACCTGACGCACGAAGTGGAACACCTTGGCGGTCTCAGTCAGCGACAGCGCCGTCGTCGGCTCGTCGAGGATGATCAGCTCGGCCTGCTTGTAGATGGCGCGCGCGATCGCGACGCCCTGGCGTTCGCCGCCCGACAGCTGGCCGACGATCGAATGCGGCGTGAACACCTTTGAGGTAAAGCCGATCTCGCGCATCAGCCGGCTCGCCTCCTCGATCTCCTTGTTCACCCTAAGAAAGCCCATGAAGCCGGTGAGTTCGCGGCCCATGAAGATGTTGCGCACGATGGTCTGCTGCACCGCCAGCGCCCGGTCCTGGAACACCGTCTCGATGCCGGCGTCGCGTGAGCGCGCCGCACTCCAGCCGGTCACCGGCTTGCCACGCACCAGGATCTCGCCGCTGGTCGGCTTGACGACGCCCGACAGGATCTTGATCAGCGTCGACTTGCCGGCGCCATTGTCGCCGATCAGGCCGACCACCTCGCCGCGGTCGACGCTGAGATTGACCCCGCCCAGCGCATAGACCTGGCCGTAGGATTTGCTGATGTCGCGCAGTTCGATAATGCGTTCGGCCATGGCGATCCTCGTTCGATTGGCGCTTGCCGGCATTCTCGCCAGCGGTCCTGCCGGCTGGGCTTGGGCCCAGCCGGCAGCTTGGGAGGTCAGCGCAGCGCCTGCTTGGCGAGCTCGGCGACAATCTCGTAATTCTGCGGCGTGACGAAGCCGGCGCCGGTGTCGACATTCATCGGCGCCAGGCCCAGCACCACCTGCTGGCAGAGGCTGAGGATCGGCAAGTAGCCCTGCAGGAACGGCTGCTGGTCGGCCGTCAGCTGCACCCAGCCGCCCTTGAACGCCTCGACGATCTGCGGGCTGGTGTCGAAACCGAAATTGAAGATGTCGCCGGGCTTGCGGCCTGCCGCCTGCATGTAGGTGGCGACATTGCCGAGCATCTGGCCGCCGGGATAGCCGACCGCCTTGACGTCAGGATTGTTGAGGAGCGCTGCCGTGATCACCGGGATCGCCAGATTGGGGTCGGACGCCCATTCGCCGCTCGGCGGCGACGACAGCTGGATGACCTCGACGCCGGCCTCCTTGAGCGCGGCCACCGTGCCGCGCTCGCGCGCGCCGCGGGCCTCGTTCTCGAACGGGCCGATCATGATCGCCTTGTCGCCGGACTTGAGCTTGCCGAGCTTGAACGCCTCGGCGCCGAGCGCGCGGCCCTGCTGTTCCTGCTGGGCGCCGACATAGCCGCCACCGAACGCTTCCACCACCTTCGGCACCGGCACGTTCTGGTACATCATCTTGATGCCGTCCTTATGCGCCTGCTCGGCCAGCGGCATGATTGCGGCGTCGCCGGGATGTCCCATCATGGCGATGCCGTTTGGCTTCACGGCGACGGCCTCGCGCAATTGCTGCACCATCTTCTCAACGTCCCACTGGGAGAAGATGTAGTCGACCTTCGGCCCGAGATCGGCCGCCGCCTGCTTTGCGCCATTATAGACGATGGTGCCGAAAGCGTCGCCCTCGGCGCCGCCGACGAAGAAGCGGATGTGGACATCCTTGCACCACTGGGCGTCAAGCGCCCGCGCCGGCAAGGTGGAGATGGCGGCGCAGAGCGCGGTGGCGGCGGCCACGACGGTCGAGCGCAGAAGTGTCGTTCTCATTGCGATACTCATGCACGTTCCTCCCTTTTGTCCTCGGTGAGCCGAGGGGTTTCGACATTCGCTTACGGCAGTGCTCAACACTCTTCTCCGGCCGGCTCCTCCCGCCGGCCGCTCCTCACGCCGGGTTCGGCAGATAGGTCGCTCCTCCCCGGCATTGCTTCAGGTATTCAAGCGCCCGCACCTGGCCGGTGATTTCGAGATCGCCGCGATAGACCGGGTCGTGCCAGCCCTCGATGTCGATGGCGCCCTTGTAGCCGGCCAGCCGCAATTCGCTGATCACCCGCGTCCAGTCGCTGTCGCCGAAACCGGGCGTGCGCATCTGCACGAAGGGCAGCCGGCCGAACACGCCATGCTCGCGGATGACATCCCAGCGCACTGTCGCGTCCTTGCCATGGACATGGAAGATGCGCGGCGCCCATTTGCGGATCTGCGGCATCGGATCGATCAGGTAGACGAGCTGATGACAGGGCTCCCATTCCAGCCCGAGGTTGTCGTCGGGCAATTCGTTGAACATCAGTTCCCAGGCATCCGGGTTGTGGGCGATGTTCCAGTCGCCGGTTGCCCAGTTGCCATCCATGGCGCAGTTTTCGAAGGCGATGCGCACGCCCTTGTCGGCGGCGCGTTTTGCCAGCGGGCCCCAGACCTCGCGGAAGCGCGGCAGGCTGTCGGTCAGCTTCTTGCCGCGCAGGCGACCGGTGAAGCCGCTGACCGTGGAAGTGCCGAACAGATGCGCATTGTCGATGACCGTTTCCCAGGCCGCGAGCACACCGCGATCGACTTCGCCATCCTCCAGCGGATTGCCGAACACGCCGAGCGAGGACACGCTGACGTCGGCATCGCCGATCGCCTCGCGAATCTGGCCGGCGAGCCGCGGCAGATCCTTGCCGCCCAGCGTCTGCCAGAAGAAGGGCTGGATGCTCTCGAAACCGAGCGGCAGGATCTGTTTGATGTAGGCTGCCGGGTCATCGAGATTGGCCCGCACCATGGTGCCGATCCGGATGTCGAGAAGCGGGTTTGGCATCATTGTGTTTCCTGTCTGGGGATAGCCACCCGGCGCCCGGTCTCGGCGCTCTCGATTGCGCCAAAAACCATGGCCAGGCTTTTGATGTTGTCGCTCCCACGCGTTTCCGGCTCGCTGCCGGTCTCGATGGCGTGGATGAAATCCTTGATGATGCCGAGATGGCCGCCGACGCGGTCGGCCGGATCGAGCGCCGGCACTTCGATCGCCTGCGTTTTGTCGATAATCCCGTCGCGGCCCGGCACCACCACTTCCGCCTTCAGCGCGTCACTGCCGTCCCAGATCAGGCTGCCGCGCTCGGCGACGATGCGCCAACTGCCTTCCCAGCTGGTGCGAAAGCCGTCGGCGCACCAGGAGCCGGCATAGGTGAATACCTTGCCGCCGCCGAGGTCGAAGACGGCGCTGGCCGACGAGCCCTGCCGGTACCAGGAATTGGCCGGCTCCCATTCCTGGCAATAGACGCCGGCGGGATCGCCGCCGACCATGTAGCGGGCGGCGTCGAACGTATGGATCGCCATGTCGAGCAGCAGCACATGCGCCATCTCCTCGCGAAAGCCGCCGAAATGCGGCGCGATGAAGAAATCGGCATGGATGCTGGTCGGCTTGCCGATGGCGCCGGAATCCAGAAACCGCCTTATGCGCCGCACATTGGCGACATAGCGCCGGTTCTGCACCACGGCATGGATGCGCCCGGCCCGGCGCGCCGCCTCGACGATGGCGCGGGCATTTTCCGGACTGTCGGCCAGCGGCTTTTCGGTCAGCAGATGGCAATTGCGGGCAAAGGCGGCAAAGGCGACGTCGCGCCGCGCGGCGGGCACCACGACGTCGAACACCGCGTCAGGTCGGGTCTGGTCAAGGACCTTATCGAGGCTGGTGCCGATGACGGCGCCGTCCAGCCCATATTCGCGCGCCCTCGCCTTCGCCCGTTCGGCGTCGAGATCGACAAGGCCGACAATGGCGAGCCCGTCGATTTGCCTTGCGGCATCGAGCCAGGCCTTGCTCATCGCACCGCAGCCGACGAGGACGGCGTTCATCATCCGGCATTCCTCCCGTCCGGTCCCTCCAGACCGAATGTCACGGCATTGACGGCATCACCGTAAACGTTTTTCCGTAAACGTTTACGAGAACACACCCGATGGCGTAGAATGTCAATCGGCTGCCCGCAAAAATCATCCCCGAAGCCTTGGCCTGAGCGGCAGCCGGTGCTAGCCAAGGGTCGGCGGAGAGAAGTCCTTGGCGTCCAGCATCCACGACCTTGCGCGTCACCTGAACATTTCGATCGGCACCGTGTCGCGGGCGCTGAACGGCCGCGCCGACGTCAATGCCGACACCCGTCAGCGCGTGCTCGCCGCCGCCAAGCAGCTGAACTATTCGCCGAACCAGTCGGGCCGAAGCCTCAGACAAGGCGCCACCCATTCGATCGCCTTCATGCTGCAACCGCATCCCGGCGACCAGCAATATGGCGAACCGTTCTTCATCCCGTTCCTGACCGGTCTGCAGGCGCGGCTCGCCGAGTATGACCTGGATCTGATGGTCGTCATGGGTGAGCCCGGCCAATATCAGCAGGAGAGGCTGCGCCGCGTGGTTGAGACGCGCCGGGCCGACGCGGTCGTGTTGGCCAATACACGGCGGGAAGACGATCGGATCGACTATCTCAGCAAGGCCGGCTTTCCCTTCGCCACGCTTGGCCGAAGTCAATCCGGCGACGACACCTACCCTTCGCTCGATATCGATTTCGAGAGGGCGGGTGATGAAGCCGTCGACCGGCTGGTCGCGCGCGGCCACCGCCGCATTGCCGCCATCCGCCCTTCGCTCGATCTCAACTTCGGCTACCTGTTCCTCGACGGCTACCGCAAGGCGCTGAAGCGGCACGGCATCGAAGTCGACCCCGGCCTGATCGCGGACGGCTTCATCAACGAGGCCGGAGGCTACCAGGTGACGCCGCGCGTGATGCTCTCCAAGGACCGGCCCACAGCCATCATCTTCAACAACGACGCAATGGCGCTCGGCGGCTGCAAGGCACTGGCCGAGATGGGCATCAGGCCCGGCCACGACATAGCGGTGATCGTCATCGTCGACACGCCGCTTTGCCGCTACTTTTCGCCGGCGCTGACCGCTTTCCGTCCGTCGCTGGAGCCCATGGGCCGGCGGCTGGCCGAAATGCTGCTGGCCTCGCTCCCCGCCTTCGCCGGCCCCGAAGGCACGCGCATCATCCGCGAAGTCTGGCCGCTGGAGCTGATCGCCCGCGACAGCGATTGATCACCGCGGGAAGTAGGCCGGTCGGCCTCAATCCACCTTCTTCTCGCCCTTCTCGCCGGCCTTGACGATGTCGCCCGTGGTGAACAGGATTTCCTTCAGCTCGGCCCGCCAGTCTTTCTTCTGGCGCAGCAGGAATTCGAGATCCATGCCGAAATGCTTGAACTCTTCGCCTTGCGCGTTTTTCATGATCGCCTTGGCCTGCGGGTCCTTTTCCACCGACATGCGCTGTTCGTACCAGCCGATCGCCTCCGCCTCCTCGATCAGCGAAGTGATCATGCGAGCGAAGGTCCGCACCTTCTGCGTCAGTTCTTCCGGCGGCTCGTGATACTGGTCGAAACCCATTTTCGTCCTCTCCTGATCCCCTGCCTCGCCGACCGATTGCAAGCAGCGCCAAGGCTTCGCTGCAACGGATCAAGATCAGGAATGGTTCCCGCCGTAGGGCGACGCCCGCCCTGTCACGCAAGTATCATGTTCGCGTCCTAGACCGCTTTGCGGGAGGGCGCTTGCGACATCGTCGATGCGATGCGGGGCCCTTTGCAGTCTCAGCCGCGTGAAGGCTTGTCACAAAGAGGATCTCCATGAAAATCTCGCACCGAACCCTGTCGCTCGGCGCCGCATTGGCGCTGTTTACCGCCCTGACCCCTGCCCTTGCCGACAGCACCGCCACCGTCGGCGATGTCAGCTTCGTCAACAAGGGCCTGGTCGGCGTCGGCCGCATCCCGGCCGACCTGAAGGACAAGTTCGGCGAGACCTTCGGCTCCGGCTCCGGCATGTCGATCGACGCCGCGAGCTGGACGCATGACGCCAATGGCTACAAGGGTTCGCTCTGGCTGCTGCCCGATCGCGGCTACAATGTCGTCGGCACCACCGACTACCGGCCGCGCCTCAACACTATTCGTATCGAGCTCACGCCGACCGCTCTGGGCGCCGCGCCCGCCGCCGGCCAGGAACAGACCGGCGTCAAGGCGACGCTTGCCGATTCCCTGCTGCTCACCGACGACAAGGGCGCCGATGCCACCGGCCTCGATCCGCTCAACGGCGTGCGCGCGGCCAACGGCGACATGCCGATCCTGCCCGAGGCCAACGGCAAGCTGGCGCTCGACAATGAGGCCATCGCGCGGCTACCCGACGGCACCCTGTTCATCTCCGACGAATACGGCCCCAACATCTATCGCTTCTCGGCCGACGGCCATTTGATGTCGGCGACGCAGCCGCCGGCCGCCCTGGTGCCGATGCGCAAGGGCAAGCCGAACTTCGCCTCGGACAATCCGGGCCCGGGTGCCCCCGAACCCGATCCGAAGGATCCTGAAACCGGCCGTCAGAACAACCAGGGCCTCGAAGGCATGGCGCTGACACCGGACGGCAAGTCGCTGATCGCGGTGCTGCAGTCGGCGCCCCGCCAGGATGGCGGCGATTCCGGCGCCACGCGCCAGAACACCCGCGCGCTGGTCTATGACGCCACCGACCCGGCACACCTCAAGCTGGCGCACGAATATGTCGTGCCGCTGCCGGTGTTCAAGGACGACAAGGGCAAGACCAAGATCGCCGCGCAGAGCGAGATCGTGGCACTGTCCGACAAGACCTTCCTGATGCTGGCGCGCGACAGCGGCAACGGCCAGGGGGTGAAGGGCGACACCTCGCTTGTGCGCCAGATCTTCGTCGTCGACGTCTCGGCCGCGACCGACATTGCCGGCGGCGCCTTCGATGCCGCCGACAAGCCGGTTGCACCCAAGGGCGTGCTCGATCCGTCGGTCACGCCGGCCAAGCTGACACCATTCATCGACATCAACGACAACAAGGAACTCGGCCGCTTCGGCCTGCATGACGGCAAGCCGAACGACAAGAACAACCTCTCGGAGAAGTGGGAGGCAATGTCGGTGGTCAGCGTGCTCGATCCGGCGCTGCCCGACGACTATTTCCTGTTCGTCGGCAACGACAACGACTTCCTCGCCCAGGACGGCTTCCAGGTTGGTGCGCCCTACAAGGCCGAGGACGGGGCCGATGTCGACACCATGTTCCTGGTCTATCAGGTCACGCTGCCGGGCCTCGCCAAGCAGTAGTCGTATACAACAGACAAAAAGCGGAGGCGCCCGGGTGCCTCCGTTTTTTGTCGGCGATCAGCGGACCGCTGATGCCCTATTTCAGGATCTCGGCGTCCCTCGGCACGCCGGCGTCGATCGGCTCGGCGGTCCTGTTCGACACGGCGGAGCTCTCCCCGGCGACCGAAAAGTTCGCGCGCACATGGACCTGGGTTACGCCATTGACCCTGCTGTAGAGGTCGATGATGTCCTGGTTCATGAAGCGCACGCAGCCCGACGACGCGTTCTTGCCGATGGAATCCCATTCCGGCGTGCCATGCAGCCGGTACATCGTGTCCTTGCCGTCGCGGAAGAGATAGAGCGCGCGGGCGCCGAGCGGGCTCTGCGGTCCCGGCGGCATGCCGTCCTTGTATTTCGCCAGCTCGGGGCGGCGCTGGATCATTTCCGGCGGCGGCGTCCACACCGGCCACTTCTTGCGCGCCTGGACCACGGCGCTGCCGGTCCAGCCGAACCCGGCCTTGCCTAGGCTGACGCCGTAACGGATCGCCTTGCCGCCATCGCGCACCAGATAGAGGAAATGTTCCGACGTATCGACGACGATGGTGCCCGGTTTTTCGCCGGTCGGGTCGGTCACGATCTGGCGCACGAACTTCGGATCGAGCTTGGATATCGGGATCGCCGGCAGTTGATAGCCCTCGTCGACGCGTGCCGCGTACATGCTTTCGGCAGCGCCTAAAGCCGAATCGCTTGGCGGCGGCGGCGCTACCATCGGCGGCGGCGCTGCCACCGGCGGCGGCACCACGTCCGTGGTTGTGCAGGCCGAAAGCGCCACGGAAGCGGCGCCCAAGGCGGATGCCCCAAGAAACGCGCGCCGGTTCAGGCGCTCGGAAAAAGAAAAAAGCGGATTGTCGGACATGGTCCCCCCGGTTTGCGGCCCCACGCGGCGTCGATCCATAGCCCATTCCGGATGCTTTGAGAACCTGATTGGCGCGAGGCAGCCGGGCGGAATGTTCCGTTGGCGCATCGACCTTGCCAGTCAAATCGGCAATCATTGCAGAGCGGACTTTGAGACGAACCTTCGCCGAGCAGCCCATGGACGAAAAAATGCCCGGCCGCCGGCGAGCCGCCCGACACCGGCCTCGGCATACCGCGCCAGCGAGCCAACATGGCCCCCAAGACGCCTAACGGGTGATTCTCAGCGCGCGTATTTTGCGCCGAATCCCAACGCGATTACGGAGAAGAGAGTGATCATGCCGGCAAAGGCCAGGCTTGCCGTCGTCGGGCTGCTCCAGTTCGACAACAGGCCGATGCCGATGACCGGCAGCGCATTGCCGCAGAAGCAGCAGATGAAGAACGCCGACACCACTTCGGCGCGGCGATCCGCCGGCGCGATCTGGCTCACCACCTGCAGGCCGCCGCGATACCCGAGCGCGGCCGCCACGCCGCAGAGAGCAGTGGCGGCAATCATCAGCGACATCGAGGCAAAAAACTGAGCCGTGACGACCAGCGCCACTGCGGGGATCATCAGTGCCAGCGCCGCCAGCATGCCGGCACGGCTGGGCAGTCTGCGCGTGGCCAGAATTGTGGCCGCGGCCACGATCGACAGTTCGAAGAACAGCCCGCCTGCCTCGGCATGGTTGGCTACATGCAGCTGCTGCGCCAGAATGCTCGGCGCCAGCGCTGCATAGAAGCCGACCAGCGCCATGGCGCCGAAGCCGGTCACCGCCGGCGCCACAAAGGCGGCGCGGATATCGGCCGGCACCGACAGCCGTGGCCGCAGCGAAACATCGGCCAGTCGCCCAGGCTGCAAGACGGTTTCACGCGTGCGCCAGATCAGCAGCGTTACCACGACAAGCACCGCCAGATAGACCGTAAACGTCAGCCTGAGCGGCCAGGGCGCATATTCGGCGAGCAGCCCAGAGGCCAGCGCGCCAAGGCCAAGGCCTACGAAGTTGGTGCTGGTGGCGATGACAGCCGCGCGCGACTTGTCTTTGCCTTCGATCAGCTCGGCAAGCCAGGCCGTGCCTGTTCCCGCGCCGATGCCTATGCCAAGGCCGCTCAGGATGCGGGCCGCATCGAGCCAGGCGACATTCTCGGCCAGCAGGAACACCAGCGCGCTGACCACCGCCACCGCCATCGATGCCAGCGCCGCAGGACGGCGGCCAATGCCGTCGGACAAGCGTCCGAACATCAGCAATGCGCCGAGATTGCCGACGACATAGACGGCGTAGACCAGCGTCAGCGTGATCTGCGAGAAACCGAAAGCCTGCTTGTAGATGATGTAAAGCGGCGTCAGCGCCGTGCTGCCGGCGAACAGCGCCGCGATCATGGCGGCAACCGCAGTCATCGCGGCACGGCCGCCGCGTTCATGGCCGCGTGTCGTCGTCTCGGCATAGCTGGTCATAGCAAACTCCGGCCAGTTGCCCCAACGCCCCGATCGAGGCCCAACGTCTATGTAAGGATTGCCGTTCCGCCTGCCGAACCCGCTCCTGACAATCTTGTCAGGATGGTCTTGCACGAAATCCTACCGTAACGTCCGTCCAACGAGAGGGAGGAACCATGGGTAAAGGCAGGGTCGAGGCATTCACGGATGGCGTCGTCGCCATCATCATCACCATCATGGTGCTGGAGTTGAAAGTGCCGCATGGCGAGGATCTTTCCGCGCTGGCGCCGTTGTGGCCGATCTTCTTCAGCTACGTCTTGTCGTTCATCAATGTCGGCATCTACTGGAACAATCTGCACAATATGTTCCACACCGTGCAACGCGTCGACGGCCGCGTGCTGTGGGCAAATCTCAACCTTCTGTTCTGGCTGTCGCTGATCCCGGCAACGACGGCCTTCATGGGCGAGAATCATTTCGCGCCGGTCCCTGTCGCCGTCTACGGCGTCGACCTCGTGCTGTGTGGGGTCGCCTACAGGATTCTTGTGACCAAGCTGCACCATCTGCATGGCAACGACACCGCCTTCGCCAAGGCGCTGGGCAGTGACCGCAAGGGCAAGATTTCGGTGGCGCTTTACATAACTGCGGTGCTGCTGACTTTCGTCAACCAGTGGATCGGCGTCGCGATCTACTTTCTGGTGGCTGCCGTCTGGTTCGTGCCGGATACGCGGTTTTCGAGGGTGATCGAAAAGTAGCTGGCGCTACTTGCGCATAGCCTTCAGCTTTTCGGCGACCGAGGCGGCAAGGTCGGCATAGCGCTCCTCCAGCCGCTCGGCCGCCTTGATGATCGAAAAATCATGGCCGAACTTTTCCAGCGCCATGCGCAATTTCTCGACGAACTCGGCCTGTTTTTCCAACGCCGAAAACAAGGTCTTCACCTGCGCTTCGCTGATATCGGGATTGGCGAGCATCTGCGGCACCTCGCGGCCCATCTGGTCGCCGGTAGCGGTCTGCTCCTTCAGGATTGCGATCCAGTCGGTCAATCGGCAGTCTCCCTTTTCAGCCGCACCATGCGCAGCCGGCGCCTGTACGGTCAACCCGAACACGCTGGACAGCCTTGCACGAAGCGCTTCCCGCGCTAAGTTCGGCACGACCTCAAACAAGGACCTGACCATGACCAGCGATGCCGAAATCCAGTCCGCTCTGCCCTCCCTCAGCCCAGGCAATGTCGCCGCTATCACCGGCGGCGCCAGCGGCATCGGCCTTGCCGCGGCCAAGAGGTTGGCGGCGATGGGCATGAAGCTGGTGCTCGCCGACATTGGCGGCGCGCGCCTCGATGCGGCCCGCCAGGCGGTCGCCGCGATCGCCGGCGAGGATGCCGTGCTCGCCGTCGCCACCGACGTCTCGAAAGCCGACGAGCTCGGCCGGCTGGCGGAAAAGACACAGAGTGCCTTCGGCGCTGTTTCGCTGCTGATGAACAATGCGGGCGTCGGCAACAATCCGGGAAAGCCCTGGGAAAACGGCGACGCCTGGAAGCGGCTGATCGACATCAATTTCTGGGGCGTCGTGCATGGTGTCGAGGCCTTCGCGCCAGCCATGCTGGCATCGGGCAAGCCAGGCCTGATCGTCAACACCGGCTCCAAGCAAGGCATCACCACGCCGCCCGGCAACCTGGCCTACAACGTCTCCAAATCGGCGCTGAAGACCTTCACCGAAGGCCTTGCGCATGCGCTGCGCAACGAACCGGGCGCGAAGGTTGCAGCGCATCTTCTCATCCCCGGCTTCACCTTCACCGGCATCACCGAGGGATCGACCGAAAAACCGGCCGGCGCCTGGACCGGCGAGCAGGTGATCGACTTCATGCTGACCTCGCTCACGCGTGGCGATTTCTACATCCTGTGCCCCGACAATGAGGTGAAGCGGTCGACGGACGAAAAACGCATGGCCTGGGCGATCGGCGACATCATCGAGAACCGCCCTGCTCTCTCGCGCTGGCACCCCGACCACAAGGACGCCTTCGCCGCCTTTATGGAGCGCTGAGCAACGGTTCACGCGGCGCGTTTTTTGGGAGTGCGTTTCTGGGCCACGGCTTTCTTGGCGGCCGCCTCGGCGATCTCGCGGTCATGACGCTTGGCCGCGCGTTCGCATTTGTCTCTGATTTCCTCGACCTCGGTTTCGGTCAGATGCTCGATGCCGATGAAATGGTTGTGGCCCCTGCCGACCCGGATCAATTCGTCGAGCTTGGCCTGGACCGCGGCGCCGTCACGGTTCTGGGTGTTCTGGATCAGGAACACCATCAGGAAGGTGATGATCGTCGTTCCTGTGTTGATGACCAGTTGCCAGGTATCGGAGAAACCGAAGAACGGCCCGCTGACCGCCCAGACGATGACGATCGCGCAGCAGCCGACAAAGGTCAGCGGCAGGCCGGCCAGATGAGCAACCGTGGTGGCGATCTTGGTGAACAGCTTTTCCAATTCAAATCCCTCAATTGCCCGAAACGCGGCATTCATCGCTCCAGCCAGAAACAACCGGCAGCCGCTCCGGGTTCCCTGTCGCAAGCGATATCGCGGCTACAATTGAACACACGCCAAAAGCGCAGCACCCTGAAAAGCCGCCTTATGGGTTTCCTGCCATAGTCGCCATGCAGGCCGGAGAGCCTGTTCCTTCCGCTTCACAGCGGTTTACCTCCAAAGCCCCTTCCGCTGCGCCACCCCCGCATAGCGGAAGGGGTTGTTGCCGTAGACCGGCGGCTCTCTCCCCCAACAGGCGCGCTGTCTCAGAATTTCGGTGCGAGGATTTCGACCAGCCAATCGATAAAGACGCGCACGCGCGGCGAGAGCTGGCGGCATGCTAATCCGACCGCCGCGCTCAGGAGCGCTCCTGTTCCCAGCGGTCGAGAAAATCCTCGATCGGCAAGGCCTGCATGTCGGGAACCGCTTTCGCCAGTTTTTCCGGCGGCCAGTCCCACCAGGCGAGGCTTTCGATCCGCGCCGCGATCTCAGGCGTAAAACGCCTGCGCAAAGGTTTCGCCGGCACGCCGGCGACGATCGCATAGGCCGGCACATCCCTGGTCACCACAGCATTGGCGCCGACGATGGCGCCATTGCCGATGCTAATGCCGGGCATGATGACCGCGCCATGGCCGATCCAGACATCGTTACCTATGCTGACGGCCTTGGCCTGCCGCCGTGCGCGAAACGCGGCGTCGACGCCCAGCCAGCGGAAATACTCGTTCGGGCGGTAGCTGAGCTTGTGCTGCGTGACCCGCTCGATCGGATGCTCCAGCGCGTTGATCCGGCTGTTGGCGGCGATCGAGCAGAATTTGCCGATCGTCGTGTAGATCGCCTCGGCGTGGCGCTCGAAATAGGAGAAATCGCCGACATTGACCTCGCGCAGCACCACCCGCTCGCCGATCGAGGCATAGCGGCCGAGCTTGCACGCCTTCAGCTCGGCCGTCGGATGAATGCGCGGTTCAGGGTCTTTGAGGACAAGGTTTTCAGTACGGTCCATGGCGCGGATTTACCTCCGCGCAATTGCGGAAGCAATTGTCCCGAGCAATTGCTGCCGCAAAGCGGAAGCAATTGTCGCGCGGCCAGACAGCCCTGAGTCCGCCTATTTCGGCTGGCCGTTGGTCCACACCACGCTCTGGCCGAACAGCGGCACGGTGGTTACCGACATTTTCGCCGAGCCGTCCTGCACCTGGCGTGAATGCGAGAGATAAATCAGCGTCTGGTTTTTCTTGTCGTAGATGCGGTTCACCACCTGCTTCTTCCAGATCAGGCTGATGCCTTGCTTGAACACCTCTTCGCCGCCTTCGCTCATGTCGATGTCGCCGATGGTGATCGGCCCGGTCTGGCGACACGAGATCGACGAATCCGATGGGTCCTCGAACCAGTTGCCTTTCTGCAGCCGGTCGATGACGCCGCGGTCGAAATAGGAGACGTGGCAGGTGATGCCGTCGACCTTCGGGTCCTTGATCGCCTCGACGATGATGTCGTTGCCGAGCCAGTCGACGCCGACCTTGCCGACCTCCTCGGCCGCGGCAGCGCCGGCGCCGAGGACAATGCGTGCGGCCAATGCGCCACCGATCAGTTTCTGCCCAATCCGTCTCTGCAACGGAGCCTCCTCAGGTTCTGGTTGCCGGGTCTCAGGTGGGGCGAGCGGCCTGGCTTTGCAAGCTAGGCCTGCCGGAATGCCAGCATCCGCCGCAGCACGTCGGTCTTGAAGACGAAATGCTGAACCAGCGCGCCTGCCGTATGCAAGAGCACCACATAGAGCAGGATGTCCTTGCCCAGCACATGCACCAGACTTGCCCCTGGCACACCAACAAACCATGCGGCGGCGCCCGAGAGCGGGACGATGAAGATGAGGGCGTAGATGACGAAATGCGTCGCCTTGGCGAGCAGTTTCAACACCGGATGCTCCATACCCGATACCGGCGGAACGCCGCGCGTCGCCCTGAGCCAAAGCCGCCACGCAGCCAGAACCAGCACGGCCAGGCCGATCACGACATGCAGATAGGCCAGCGGCACATCACCGGGCGAGGCCTCCTGCCCCCTGCGAAAGGCACGCCACACATGCTCCATGCCGTCATGGGCGAGGAACTGGATCAGGATCAGGGCCGCAATGCTCCAGTGCAGCCAGATCTGGGTCTTGGAGTAGGAAGCCACAGACATATCCGACATTGGCTGGTTCCACAGCAAGAGAACAGACCGTCAAGATAGGTAGAGGCCCAAACCGGTCAAATTACCGTTTGGTAATTCCGGCCGCGTGCGAGGCAGCATCGAGAGCCGGTTGCGGCAACGCGGCATCTTTGCCTTGACCGCCGCTACCGGCTAAGACTGCCGCCGCAGGCGCCAATCCGGCGCCTAAAAGAAATCACGACGGACACTTCCTTATGATGCGTTCAATCCTAGTCGGCATTCTGGTTCTGATGGCCGCCGGCATCGGCTGGCTCACCTTCGACTGGTACAAGGGCCATTATGGCGGCGAGCCGTTCGGAGCGCCGTTCACGCTGGTCGACCAGAAAGGCGCGCCGATCACCGAAGCCGCCTTCAGAGGCCATCCCAGCGTCGTCTTCTTCGGCTTCACCCATTGCCCGGAAGTCTGTCCGACCACGCTGTTCGAACTTGCCGGCTGGCTGAAGACGCTGGGCGACGACGGCAAGAACCTCAACGCCTATTTCGTGACCGTCGACCCCGAGCGCGACACGCCGCAGGTGATGAACACCTATGTCAGCAATTTTTCCGACCGCATCGTCGGCATATCGGGCGATCCCGACAAGGTGCACGCGATGGCGAAGTCGTTCAGCATCTACTGGAAAAAGGTCGACACCGGCGACGGCGACTACACGATGGACCACACCGCCTCGGTGCTGCTGCTCAATGCCAAGGGCGAGTTCGCCGGCACGATCGCTTACGGCGAGAGCGCCGACACGGCGATCGCCAAGCTGAAGCGGCTGGCGGCAGGCGCCCAAAGCTGATGACGCAGACCAGGCTCCATTTCACGGCCGGGAAGGTCGAGGCCGACAGCATCTTTGCCGCGCTCGAAATGGCTTTCGAGGATGAAGGCCTGCCGCTCGCCGTGCTCGAAGTCGACGAGGACCGCGACATCCATGAAGTCTCGCTCTATGCCGACGGCGATGTCGACGCGGTCGAGGCACGGCTCAGAGATATCCTTTCTGGCCTTTCCCTGTCGAAGCCGATCGAACGCGAGGTCTTGCCAGATATCGACTGGGTGGCACGCTCGCTGGAAGGGCTGAAGCCGGTGCGCGCCGGGCGTTTCTTCGTCCACGGCGCGCATGACCGCAGGAAGCGCCACAGCGGCGAACTCGCCATCGAGATCGAGGCCGGCCTTGCCTTCGGCACCGGCCATCACGGCACTACGGCCGGCTGCCTGGAAATGCTGGAACGGGTTGTGCGCCGCGAGCATCCCAGGAATGCCCTCGACCTCGGCACCGGCAGCGCGGTGCTGGCGATCGCCGTCGCCAAGCTGGCGCATATTCCGGTGCTGGCGACCGACATCGATCCGATCGCTGTCAGGGTTGCCGCCGCCAATGCCCGCCTCAACCACGTCAAGGCGCTGGTCGAAACCGTGACTGCGCCCGGTTTTCATCACCCCATCTTCGGCAAACGCGCGCCTTTCGACCTCATCGTCGCCAACATATTGGCGCGGCCGCTGATGCGGCTGGCGCCTGAGATGGCGAGGCATATCCGGCTCGGCGGCTCGATCGTGCTGTCCGGGATCCTCGATCGCCAGTGCAACGCGGTGATCTCGGCCTATGTCGGCCAGAATTTTCGCCATGTCAGGACCTTGCACCGCGAAGGCTGGGTGACGATCCACCTCAAACACTAATGTATGTCGCTCAAAAGTGGTCCCGGTTTTGAGAGGACGACATGCATAAAATAAATACTTAAAGCGCGTCCCCTGAATCCGTTCAGACGCGACGCGCTTTAAGTCGAGCGCTTGGACCAATCCGCTCTTTCGAAAATCGATTCCGGTTTTCGGGGGCATGCGCTACGCTCAAGCCAAGCACCTGAGGAGGCCTATCATGTTCCAGACCTTTGACTCCGCCGGCGATCCCAGCGTCGGCAAGCCGCGCGCGAAGCTGCTGCGGCAATGGCTGGCGGATAATGGCCTCGATGGATTTCTGGTGCCCCGCGCCGACGAGCACCAGGGCGAATACGTCGCCGACCGCTCGGCGCGACTGAAATGGCTGACCGGCTTCAGCGGCTCGGCCGGCGTCGCCCTTGTGCTGCGCGACCGCGCCTTCATGTTCGTCGACGGCCGCTACACGCTGCAGGTGCGCCACGAAGTCGATCTCGACATTTTCGCCATCGAGAGCCTCGTCGACAACCCGCCAGCGTCCTGGATCAAGGACAATCTCGGCAAGGGCGCGCGACTTGGCTTCGACCCATGGCTGCACACGATCAACGAGGTCAAGGCGCTGAATGTTTCGGCCGAGCAATCCGGCGCCACGCTGGTTCCGCTCGACAAGAACCCGATCGATATCATCTGGAAGGATCAGCCGGCACCACCGGTGGCGTCGGTCGAGATCCACCCGATCGGCTTTGCGGGCGAACTGGCCAAGGACAAGCTGGTGCGGCTGGCAGCGGCGATCGCCAAGGACGGCGCCACGCACGCCGTCCTAACCGACCCCTCCTCGATCGCCTGGGCCTTCAACATCCGCGGCGGTGACGTGCCGCACACGCCACTGGCGCTCGGTTTCGCGATCCTCGCAGCCGACGGCAAGCACCAGCTGTTCATGGACCAGCGCAAGTTTTCGCGCACCGTCGCCGCCTATCTCAGCCAGCTTGCCGACTTGCATGAGCCCGGCGAATTCGAGGCGGCAATCATCGCCCTTGCCAAAGGTGGCGCAAGGATCGCGCTCGATCCGGTGCTGGCGGCCGAAAAGCTCAGAATGCTGGTCGAGGACAATGGCGGAACCTTTGTTGCCGCGCCCGATCCCGCCCGCATACCGCGTGCCACCAAGAACCAGGCCGAGATCGCCGGCAGCCGCGCCGCGCACCGTCGCGACGGGGCGGCCGTCGCCAAGCTGCTATGCTGGCTGGAGCGGCAGAAGCCGGGTTCGCTCGACGAAATAACCGTCGTCACCAAACTGGAAGAGACGCGCCGGCAGACCGGCGAGGAAACGCAGATGCCGCTGCGCGACGTCTCTTTCGACACCATTTCCGGCGCCGGCCCGAATGGCGCCATCATGCATTACCGCGTGTCGCGCGCCACCAACCGCAAGCTGACAAAGGGCGAACTGTTCCTGCTCGATTCCGGCGCCCAGTATCAGGACGGCACGACAGACATCACCCGCACCGTGCCGATCGGCCAGCCGACCGAAGAGATGCGCGAGCGCTTCACGCTGGTGCTGAAGGGCATGATCGGCATTTCGACGCTGCGCTTCCCGGCGGGCACGCGCGGCTCTGAGATAGACGCGGTGGCACGCATGGCGTTGTGGAAGCATGGCTGCGACTTCGCGCACGGCACCGGCCATGGCGTCGGCTCCTATCTCGCCGTCCACGAAGGGCCGCAGCGCATTGCCCGCACCGGGACCGAAAAGCTGCTCGCCGGCATGATGCTCTCCAACGAGCCCGGCTACTACAAGGAAGGCTCCTACGGCATCCGCATCGAGAACCTGATCCTGGTGACGCCGGCCGATCAGGTCGAAGGCGGCGACATTGCCATGCACAGTTTCGAGACGCTGACGCTGGCGCCAATCGACGTCAGGCTTATCCGAACCGACCTCTTGCAGCGGGAAGAGCTGCAATGGCTGGACGCATATCATGCGCGCGTACTGGCTGAGATCGGCCCGATGCTCGACGGCGAGACGCTAGCCTGGCTGGAGAAAGCAACCGCCCCGCTGCCGCACGACGCGAAGATTTGAGGTGAGCTTCTTTCTCCCCGTTTACGGGAGTTGAGGAGCGGTCAGCGAAGCGGACGAAAAGCCAATTGCTTGGCTTTTCGAGTGACGAACGCCGGCAGGGCAATGAGGGGCAGCGCCGACAGTTCGAAACTGTCCTGCCGGCAGGTTCCTACCCCACAAACTGCCGCGCCAGGATCAGCACCACCGCACCGGCCAGAAACATGGCCATCAGCCCGCCCCGCAGCGAGACCACAGCGGCGACAACCAGTGCCGCCCATTCCGCCGGCCCGGCGCCAAGGGCCGCCGGCGCCACCAGCGTCGTCAGCACCGCCGCCGGCACGGCATTCAAACCCGCCTCGACGCGCGGATGGATATGGTCGAAGCGCGAAATCACCAGATGGCCGCCGACACGCGTGAGATAGGTGGCGATCGCGCCGGCAACGATGATCCAGAATGTGGTGCTCATCGCTTTGCCTCCACGCCGCTATGGTGGGGCGGCAAGATGACGGCCAGAAGCACGCCGGCAACGGCGCCGATGGAAACGTGCCAGGGCGAACCGACCGTCTTGTAGGCGATGATCGACGCGGCGGCGCTGGCAATCACCACCGGCAGCCACAGTGGCCGCTTGCGAAAACCCATGACCAGGCCGAGGAAATAGATCGGCAGCAGGAAGTCGATGCCGAGCGCGTGCGTGTCCGGGATCAGCTTGCCGAACACCGCGCCCAGCGCGCTTTCGATGCCCCAGAACACATAGACCGGCAGGCCCAGCCCCATATACCAGGCAAAGCCAACGGTCTCGCCGGCTTCGGCTTTGCGCTCGGCCACCGCGAACTGCGGATCGGTGAGCACGAAATAGCCCAGCGCCTGCTGGATAACAGGCCAGTGCGCGATGCGCCGGCCGATGCTGGCGGAGTAAAGCACGTGGCGAAAGTTGACCGCAAAGATCGACAGCACGATCAGCCATGGCGCGACATGCTGGCCGAACAATTCGATGCCGACCATCTGGCTGGCGCCGCCGAAGATCAGCGCGCTCATTGCAAAAGCTTCGAGAACGGAAAAGCCATTGTCGACGGCAATAGCGCCGAACAGCAGCCCAAACGGCGCCGCGGCGACCACCACTGGCATCGACAGGCGCACACCGTCCCAGAAATCATTGGCCACAGAATTTTCGGTTAAGGTCTCTGCCGACATGTCACATTCCCAGCTCGCGCTGCTATGTAGGAGCCGGCGGCTGAAAAGTCAGACGAATTCGCTTGAGCCAACAAATCAGCGAAACTGATGTCAGGGGTCGCAAAAACACACGAGGGTTTCAGATGATCGCTTATGATTTCACCGGCAGGCATGCGATCGTCACCGGGGCGGGTGGCGGCATGGGCGAGGCGATCGCGCTGGCGCTGCTCGATGCTGGCGCTTCGGTCACCGCCATCGACGTCAAGCCGCGTCCGGCATCGCTTGCCGCCTATGACGACCGGCTCACCTTCGCCCAGGGCGACCTCACCGACGCCGCCTTCGTCGAACGGACCATCAGCGCTGCCGGCCGTGAGCGCGGCGGCATCGACTATCTCGCCAATGTCGCAGGCGTGCTCTGGTTCGGCCGCGACAAGTCGGCCCTCGAAATGGATCTCGATGTCTGGGACCAGGTCTTCAACATCAATCTGAAGTCCTTCGTACACACGGCGCGAGCGGTGGTTCCGCACATGCGCGCGGGCGGGCGTGGCGGCGCCATGGTGCATTTCTCGACCATCCAGTGGTATCGCGGCGATCCCAAACCGCAGGATGCCTACCAAGCCTCCAAGGCCGGCGTCTGTGCACTTTCGAAGTCGCTCGCCATGCAGCTGGCGAGCGATGGCATCCGCTCCAATTCGATCTGCCCGGGCATGGCGCTGACACCACTGCAGGCGCGCTGGGACACCGAGGAGAAGCGCGCTGCCGTTGCCAATTATGCGCCGCTCGGCCGCATCGGCACGCCGCAGGACATGGCCAATGCCGCGCTCTTCCTGCTTTCCGACGCGGCAAGTTACATCACCGGCATCGAACTCGCCGTCGACGGCGGTCTTTTGATGCGGATGTAGTCGAGCAGCGCGTTGGCTAGCTTGATGCTGTCGCTCGATCGAACGGAATACTCAGACATTGTTAACCGGAATGGAACAGACCAAGTAATGTGGTTAGTTAGATATAGATAGTTATATATATTAGGTAGCGCTGAAATTGGTTCTAGTTGCGTGTAGAGAAAATACCTGCTAGCATCGACTTGTATACGTTTAGTAAAAACAAATTGAACTTCTGCGATACTTTCTCTTTGGATGCCTTGCAGGCGGGATTAAGATGAAGAAAGTTTTGTTGATAACTTTTGTGGCTGTTCCGACTATTGTTGCGATCCTGTTATTCATACGGAGTCTCGGTCCGGCTTTGGAAATCGACAATCTAAGGGAACAAATTGGATTGCAACGTAGAGAGATGCGCTTCTTGGCAAATATGGCGAGTGTTAGTTTGTCTTCTTGTCACTTGTCGGTCGCCGACTTTGAGAAGTTCGCAAAGGCAAACGACCATGAAGTTTCGTGGAATGGCGATGAAGCGTTGGCTGGCGCCTTCAAAGTGCAGCGAAAGGGTTCCTGTATTGTGAGCGTTTCCGTTCCTGATTGGCTTTGATATGCGCGCCTGGCGCGCTGGGACACCGAGGAGAAGCGCGCTGCCGTTGCCAATTATGCGTCGCTCGGCCGCATCGGCACGCCGCAGGACATGGCCAATGCCGCGCTCTTCCTGCTTTCCGACGCGGCAAGTTACATCACCGGCATCGAACTCGCCGTCGACGGCGGTCTTTTGATGCGGATGTAGCCGCGTAGTGTGCCTGGACTAGCTCCGCAGCGCGGTGCCCTGGATCGCCCTGCCCCAATCGAGCAACGGCTTGGCGCGCAATGTGAAATCGACAAGCTCGTCGACCAGCGCCGGCGCGTGGATGCCGGCCGGATCGATCATGTGCTGGACATAGAAGTGCCGGTTGCGGATGGCGTCGACAAGATCGGGTTCGTTGACCTGCTCGAAGCCGCGCGGCGTGCGCTTCAACCGACCCTCGGTTTCGAGTTCGAAGCCGTTTTTCTTCAGCGTTGAAAGCAGTTTTCGGAACTCGGCTGGCCGGGCGATAATCGCCTTGCGCATCGCCAGCAGCAGGGGCGGCTCCGGATTCCACCAGGCAACGTCGGCAAAGCAGCGGTCGATCCCGACATAGACGAAGAACACGCCCTGCTCCATCTTGGTGCCGTCCGGCGACAGGATGGCCGACAGATGCTGGTTGTAGGGCCGTTTGTCCTTGGCGAAGCGCACGTCGCGATTGATGCGAAACAGCGACTTCTTGCGGTCGCCGCGCAGGCCGAGCCCCGCCGCCGCAAAGCGCTCCGTCAGCGTCTCGACCAGATCGCAGAGCGGCTCGTGCAGCTCGCTGTCGTAAAGCGCCCGGTTCTCCTGGAACCATTCGCGGCTCTGGTGGAAGTCGAGTGCCTTCAGGAACGGGATGGCTTTCTGGCCAAACCCTTTGAACGAACCGCCGGTCATGCCTTGCCGACCCGTTGCAACCATGTGTCCTCGTCGATGACTTCGACGCCGAGTTCGCTGGCAAGCTTTAGTTTGGAGCCCGCGCCCGGCCCGGCCACCAGGAGGTCGGTCTTCGCCGACACCGAACCTGCTACCTTGGCGCCGAGCCGTTCGGCCATCGCCTTGGCTTCGGACCGGGTCATCTTTTCCAGCGTGCCGGTGAAGACGATGGTCTTGCCGGCAACCTCGCTGTCGGCCGAGACGGTGACGATGTACGGCTTCGGCTTGACCTGCTCGAGCAGTCTGTCGAGCACGTCGTCATTGCGCTCATTGCCGAAGAAATCGCGCAGCGAATCGATCACCGTGTCGCCTATGCCGTTGATCGAGGGGAAAACACTGTGCGGATCTTCCGCCGCTGCCGTCTCCTTGCCGACGCGGATCAGCTCCTCGATGGTCGAGAAGGTGCGGGCAAGCACCGCCGCTGTCGTTTCGCCGATATGGCGGATGCCTAGCGCGAAGATGAAGCGGTCGAGTTCCGGCTCGCGGCGCGAATCGATTGCCGCGAACAGCTTGTCGAGGCCTTCATAGTTGCGGTCCTCGACACCGCGTACATTCTTGCGCGCCTTGCCCGATGCCGCCTCGCGCTGCCTCGCCTGCTCCTCGCGCCGCTCGGCCAGCGCCCTGGTGACCGCCGGCCGGCGATCCCTCAGGGTAAAGATATCGGCGGCGGTCTTGACCAGCCCCGAATTGAAGAACAGGTCGATGTTTTCGGCGCCCAGTCCCTCGATGTCGAGCGCCCCGCGCGACACGAAATGGCGCAGCCGTTCCACGGCCTGCGCGGCGCAGATCAGCTCGCCGGTGCAGCGCCGGCGCGAATCCTCCTTGCCGGTCTTCTCGTTGACCTCGCGCGTCGCCGGCGAGCCGCAGACCGGACAGGTGTGGGGGAATTCGTAAGGCACCGCATCGCCCGGCCGCTTGTCGATGACGACGCTGACGATCTGCGGAATGACGTCGCCTGCCCGTTGTATGACAACCGTATCACCGATGCGCACATCGATGCCGTCGCGGATCGGCAAGCCGTTGCTGTCGAAGCCTTTGATGTAATCCTCATTATGCAGCGTCACGTTTTCGACCACCACGCCGCCAACCGTGACCGGCGCCAGCCGCGCCACCGGCGCCAACGTGCCGGTGCGGCCAACCTGGATATCGATCTTCTGCACCGTCGTCATCGCCTGTTCGGCAGGGAATTTGTGCGCAACTGCCCAACGCGGCTCGCCGGTGACGAACCCCCAGCGACGCTGCAGTTCCAGCTGATCGACCTTGTAGACGACGCCGTCGATGTCGTAGCCGAGCGACGAGCGCAGTTCCTCGATCTTGTGATATTGCGCGATGAGATCATCGACCGACTTCGCCCGCACCATCAGCGGGCTGACCTTGAAGCCCCACTCGGCAAATTTCTGCACGGATTCGTACTGCGTCGGCGCGGGATCTGCCGTCGTGTAGCCCCAGGCATAGGCGAAGAATTTGAGATTGCGGCTGGCGGTGACGGAGGCATCCTTCTGGCGCAGCGATCCGGCAGCCGTGTTGCGCGGATTGACATAGTCCTGGCCGCCGACCGCCGCCGAGCGCGCCTTCAGCGCCTCGAACTCCGCATAGGTCATGTAGACCTCGCCACGTATCTCGATGGTCTCGGGCCAGCCCGATCCCTTCAACTTGGCCGGGATGTCGGCGATGGTCCTGAGATTGGCGGTGATGTCTTCGCCCACCGCACCGTCGCCGCGCGTGGCGCCCTGAACGAACATGCCGCGTTCATAGCGTAACGACGCCGACAGCCCGTCGATCTTCGGCTCGGCCGTAAACGCGATGTCGAGATCCTTGTCGCGGTCGAAGAAGCGGCGGCCACGTTCGATGAAATCGGTGACATCCTCGTCGGTATAGGCCTTGGCGAGGCTGAGCATCGGCACCGCATGGCGCACCTTGGCAAAGCCTTCGGCCGGCGCGGCACCGACCCGCAGCGAGGGAGAATCCTCGCGCACCAGACCGGGAAAGCGCTCTTCGATGGCAAGGTTGCGCCGCCGCAGCGCATCGTATTCGGCGTCGGTGATCGTCGGCGCGTCCTCGGCATGGTAGCGCCGGTCGTGGCCGGCGATCTCCTCGGCCAGCCGCGCAAGCTCATCCGCGGCTTCGCTTTCGCTCAACGATTCGACTGGTTTTTCAAACATGCGGCGCGGTCCTCGAATTCTGGTGGGCCACTATAAATCAGGATTTGCTGTCAGCGAGATAGGCTGTGGAAAAATCAAACCCGAACAGCAGGATGTCGCCATATCCTGACTCTTTCCGGAAAAGCCAATTCGGGCATTTGCCGGTTGTTAAGCCGCCGCCGTATTCTCGCGCAGCAACCGCTCCGCCGCCGCGCGCGCCTCGTCTGTAATGGTGGCGCCGGCCAGCATGCGCGCGATCTCTTCCTGGCGCGCCGCCCGGTCCATCTCGGCGATGCCGGTGGCGACCTTGTCCGAGCCGCCGGATTTGGAGATCAGGAAATGCGTCGCCGCACGTGCCGCCACCTGCGGCGCATGGGTGACGGACAGCACTTGCACCCGCGTCGACAGCCTGGCCAGTCTTTGGCCGATGGCATCGGCCACGGCGCCGCCTACCCCGGTGTCGATTTCGTCGAAGACCAATGTCGGCGCCGAGCCACGGTCGGCCAGCGCCACCTTGAGCGCCAGAAGGAAGCGCGACAGCTCGCCGCCGGACGCAACCTTCATCATCGGGCCGGGCCTTGTGCCGGGATTGGTGCGCACCCAGAACTCGACCTGGTCGATACCTTCTTCCATGCGGTTTTCGCCATCGCTGGTCAGCCCGACGATGAACTCGGCCCGCTCGAGCTTCAGCGCCGGCAGTTCGGCCATGACAGCCTTGGTCAGGCCGATCGCAGCCGCATGGCGAAGCGAGGACAGCTGGGCCGCCGAAATGTCATAGGCCTCGCGCGCCGCGGCGGCCTGTTTCTCCAACCCATGCAGACGTTCCTCGCCGGCATCGAGATCGGCAAGGTCGGCCGACATCGTGTCGCGCAGCTGCGCCAGATCATCGACCGCCACGCTGTGCTTGCGTGACGCCGCGCGCAGCGAAAACAGCCGCTCTTCCGCTTTCTCCAGCCGCTGCGGATCGTATTCGGTGGCGCGCAGCGCCGCCTCGACACCGGACTGTGCCGCATCCAGCGACAGCATCGCCTCATCGAGCGACTTCACCACATCCTCAAGCAGGCCAGGTGCTTCGCTGGCCTTGCGCTGCAGGCGCCGGAGCAGGCTGGCCAGCTGCGGCAGCGGCGAGGATGGACCTGACAGCACATCCTGCGCGTCGTGTATTTCCGAGGCGATCTTTTCCGCCCGCATCATCGTGGCGCGCAGTTCGGCCAGTTGCGTTTCCTCGCCGGGCTGCGGATCGAGCTTGGCCAGCTCAGCCACCGATGCCCTGAGATAATCGGCCTCGCGCGCCGCCGCCTCGACCTTGGCGCGATGCCGGGCAAAGTCCTGCTCGCAGCCGCGCCAATAGCGCCACGCCTCGCCTGTCGCGCGGGCAGCACCAAGATGGCCGCCAAAGCTGTCCAGCAATTCGCGATGCGCGCCGGGATCGACCAGGGCCCGCTCGTCGTGTTGGCCGTGGATCTCGACCAGCGCGTGGCCGATGTCGCGCATCAGCGTGACACTGGACGGCTGGTCGTTGACGAAGACGCGGGTGCGGCCATCCGCCGTCTGCAGCCGGCGCAGGATGATGTCGCCGTCGTCCTCGATGGCGTTTTCGGCAAGCAGCGCACGCACCGGATGGTTGCGCGGCACGTCGAACACGGCGATGACCTGGCCCTGGGCGGCGCCATGGCGCACCAGCGAGGCGTCGCCGCGCGCGCCGAGCGCCAGCGATAGCGCGTCGAGCAGGATGGATTTGCCGGCGCCGGTTTCACCGGTCAGCACGGAAAGGCCGGGCTGGAAGTCGATATCCAGCTTCTCGATCAGGACGATATCGCGGATCGACAGTCTGGAAAGCATCAGAACCCGAACCTATCGCATGTCGCCCCAAGCGGACCGGTTTGGGACAACGGCATGCACAAAACCAAAGACTTAAAGCGCGCGACGCGCCTCAATGCGGCATGCGACCGGTGGAGTCGCAGCGCCGCACTATCTTTTTGTTTGAGCGTCGGATCAATCCGAAAAGCGCTGTGATCGCTTCAGTCGATGCTCAGGCGTCAGGCGCCGGTGATCAGCTTCCCAGCCTTGGATATCCACGACCCGGCATTCTCGCGCGGCTCAAGCCCATTGCTCTGCAAGAGCTTGTAGGAATCCTTGTACCACTGGCTGTCGGGATAGTTGGTGCCGAGCACGGCCGCGGCCGTCTGCGCTTCCGAGGTCAAGCCCATCGCGTAATAGCTCTCGGTCAGGCGCGCCAGCGCCTCTTCGACATGACGGGTGTTGGAATAGTTTTCGACCACATTGCGGAAGCGCTTGACGGCGGCGATGTATTCGCGCCGTTCGAGATAGTAGCGGCCGATCTGCATCTCCTTGCCGGCGAGCTGGTCGTTGGCAAAACGGATCTTTTCCTTGGCGTCGTCGACATATTCCGAAGTCGGCCAGCGCGTCACCAGATCCTGCATCGTCTGCACGGTCTGGCGTGCCTCCTTCTGATCCTGGGTGACGTCCTTGATCTGGCGGTAATAGCTCAGGCCAATGATATACTGCGCGTATGCGGCGTCGTCGGTCGACGGATAGAGCGTAAGATAGCGCTTGGCCGAGCCGATGGCCTCGTCATAGTGGCCGGCGCGGTAGTCGGCGAAGGCGCCCATCACCATCGATTTACGGGCCCATTCGGAATAGGGATGCTGACGGTCGACGGCGTCGAACTTCTTGCTCGCCTCATCCAGGCGGCCGGCGTTGAGATTGGCAAGGCCTTGATTGTAAAGGACGTCGGCCGGTTCGGTCTGGTCGACATAGGTCGACAAATCGACGTCTTTCTCGGACGACATGCAGGCCGACAGGAACAGCGATGGCACAACTATCGAAAGCGCCAGGAAAACAGCCCGATACGGCGCTTTCGATTGACCAACTCGCGTGAAGAACATGATTGGATTGCGCCCTTTCGGCGTTATTTCAATGCCTTTCGCATGGCGTTCCCTCAAAACTGGTCCCCACTTTTGAGCGACATGCGTCTAATCGACGGCAGCAGCCATAAACCATAACTGTCTTGCCCAGCAACGCTATGTCTAGCCAATCGCACATTTTTGTGGCGGCTTGGTGTTGCCTCGAAAGCTATGCGCTTTCACCGGCCGGTGATGCATCCGCGCAACACCAGCCAGCGCTCAGAAAGCCAGAAAATCGTTAAGAATCAGATCACCCAGGGCGCGAAGACGGGACCGGTGACGGCGCTCATCTCGGCGGTGCGGCCGCGCTCGCGGCGTGTGGTTTCGACGACCTCGAAGGCTGAACGGTCGGACAGCAGGCGCCGCAACGCTGCGGCGTTCATCCGGTGGCCGCCGCGATAGGAGCGGAAGCAGCCGATGAAACGGGCACCGGCCAGCGCCAGATCGCCCATCGCGTCCATCGTCTTGTGGCGAGCGAATTCATTGGGATAGCGCAGGCCACCCATATTGATCACCCGATTGTCGTCGCCGATCACCAGCGAGTTCTCCAGCGAGGAGCCCAGCGCATAGCCTGCCGCCCACAGCCGCTCGACATCCTTCATGAAACCGAAGGTGCGGGCACGCGCAATGTCCTGGCGGAAGACGTCGGGATTGATGTCGGAGGCGAACAGCTGACGGCCGATCGCCGGGCTTTCGAAATCGATCTCGACCTCGAAGCGCGTGCCGCTATAGGGCCTGAACTCGGCCCAGGACGCGCCGTTTTCGATGCGAACCGGCTTGACCACCCTGATATAGCGGCGCTTGACCGCCAGCGTCTCGATGCCGGCCTGGTCGATGGCTTCCACGAACGCCACCGCGCTGCCGTCCAGGATCGGAACCTCGTGGCCGTCGATCTCGATGACGATGTTGTCGATGCCGAGTCCGAAGAGCGTCGCCATCAGATGTTCGACGGTGGCGATATGTTCACCTGCCGGGTCGCCAAGCATGGTGCAGAGATCGGTCGCGCCGACTTCGGCAACCAGCGCACGAAACTCACGGCTCTCGCTTCCGGTCGAAAGGTGGAAGACGACGCCCGTGTCGGCGTCCGCGGGAAGGAAATTGACGGTGACCGGTTTGCCGCTGTGAACGCCGGTACCTGTTAGCGTCGCACGCGATCGAAGTGTCGTCTGGTAGTCTTGCAAGACAAACCCCATAGCCCATAACGCCCATGTCCGCTTTATAGCCCCGAAGGGCGCGGCTCTTTATTATCGGCAGGCAGGGCCAACTCCCCGAATCCCAGCACACCGAAAGTGCTGCGGCAAAGATAGTGGCCCGTCAGGGAGACTCCAAATCACGGTTTCTTACTCTGTGTAACCGCGACCTGCTGTGAGCGCCACATCGTAACGTCTTGTTATCACACAGCTTTAAGCGTTAACAGGCAAACGATCTCTCGTCTGCCTGTTAACAAGTGTTACATACCGTTAACGGCTCAGTTGGCCTGGCGGCGCAGGAACGCCGGGATCTCCAGCTGGTCGTCTTCCTGGGCAGACCGGGTCTGCGGCGTCAACCGGCCCTGGTCGTCGAGCTGGCCACGGCGCGGTGCGTAGAGCTGCGGATCCTGGCTGGCAAGGCGGCGCATTTCGGGCGCCGCCTGGCGCAGTTTCGGTTCGCGCGGCTGTGCCGGCTGCAATCGGGCCGGCTCTTCCTCGCGGCGCGTCAGTCCGTTGGTCAGCCGCTTGAGCAGTCCCATCGGCCCGCTGTTTTCATGGTCGGTCGGCCTTCCCTTGGCTTCCACCTCGGCCTTCACCACCGGCGGAAAATCCTCCACCCGCGGCATGCGCTGCGGTGCGGCAGCCACCGGCTGCGGCATTTCCCGCAGCGGCGCCGGCTGCATCACCGGCTGCACGACAGGTTGCGGCTGTGCCGGCGGGGCCTGGAAGATCTTGCTCTGCGGACGGAAGTCTTCCGCCTGGGGCATCGGCGCCGGACGAGCCATTGCCGCCGCATTGGCTTCGGCAAGCTGGATCGCCTCGGCGACCGGATCGGCCGCGCGCTGCTCATAGGTCTGCTGGACCGGCGCTGGCCGGCCTTCCGCGGCCGGAGCCGGACGGCTGACAGGCTTCTGCTGCGGCGGCACGGCGCGGATCGAGATCGGCACCGCGGCGATTTCGGCCGCCGACTTGTCGATGCCGGTGGCGACCACCGAGACGCGGATGACGCCTTCGAGTTCCTCGTCGAAAGTGGCGCCCAGGATGATGTTGGCGTCCTGGTCGACTTCCTCACGGATGCGGGTCGCGGCTTCGTCGACTTCGAACAGGGTCAGGTCGCGGCCGCCGGTGATCGAGATCAGCAGGCCCTTGGCACCCCTCATCGAGGTCTCGTCGAGCAACGGGTTGGCGATCGCTGCCTCGGCGGCGGCCATCGCGCGGCCCTCGCCCGAAGCCTCGCCGGTGCCCATCATCGCCTTGCCCATCTCGCGCATCACCGAGCGGACGTCGGCGAAGTCGAGATTGATCAGGCCTTCCTTGACCATCAGGTCGGTGATGCAGGCAACACCGGAATAGAGCACCTGGTCGGCCATGGCGAAGGCGTCGGCGAAGGTGGTCTTGTCATTGGCCAACCGGAACAGGTTCTGGTTGGGGATGACGATCAGGGTGTCGACGCATTTCTGCAGTTCCTCGATGCCCATATCCGCCGTCTTCATGCGGCGCTGGCCTTCGAAATGGAACGGCTTGGTGACGACGCCGACGGTGAGGATGCCCTTTTCGCGCGCCGCGCGGGCAACGACCGGGGCGGCACCAGTGCCGGTGCCGCCGCCCATACCGGCGGTGACGAAGCACATATGGGTGTTGGAGAGGTGATCGATGATCTCATCGATGCATTCCTCAGCCGCCGCACGGCCGACTTCCGGCTGCGATCCGGCGCCAAGCCCCTCGGTGACATGCGCGCCGAGCTGGATCAGCCGCTCGGCCTTCGACATGGTCAGCGCCTGCGCGTCGGTGTTGGCCACCACGAACTCGACGCCGCGCAAGCCCGCGGTGATCATGTTGTTGACGGCATTGCCGCCACCGCCGCCGACACCGAACACGGTGATCCGCGGCTTGAGCTCGGTGATGTCCGGCTTTTGCAGATTGATGGTCATTGTCTCCGTCCTTTGCCTTTCCCGCCGCTTCGCCGCCGCGGCCGCCTATGGGGCTGTCCCCGTCAATTAGAAACTGTCTCTCAACCACTGACTCATGCGATGCAGTTTTCCGCCCGTTCCGGTCATCCTGAGACCGGAAATTCCTTTCGCCGGATGGCTCTCGAAACTCGCCATCTGCGGATAGATCAGCAGTCCGACCGCCGTCGAGAAAGCCGGCCCCTTGGCGGCTTCGGGCAGCCCCGCCACACCGAGCGGGCGGCCGATGCGCACATTGCGTCCCAGAATTCGGCGCGCCGCCTCGGGCAGGCCGGCAAGCTGGCTGGCGCCGCCGGTCAGCACGACGCGTTTTCCCACGGCATTGCCGTAGCCCGACTTGTTCAGCCGGTCGCGCAGAAGCTCCAGCGTCTCGTCGATGCGGGCGCGGATGATGCGCGTCATCACCGAGCGCGGGATCTGCAGCGGCATCTCGCCTTCCTCGCCGATCGGCTGGATCGCCACCAGGTCGCGGTCATCGGCGCTGCCGGGCAGCGCCGAGCCATGCATCACCTTCAGGCGTTCGGCGGCGTCGAGCGACGTCGACAGGCCCTTGGCCATGTCCAGCGTCACGTGATTGCCGCCGATGGCGATGGCGTCGCCATGCACGAACTTGCCTTCCGAAAACACCGAGATCGTCGTCGTGCCGCCGCCCATGTCGATGCAGGCCGCGCCCATTTCGAGCTCGTCATCGACAAGCGCCGCAAGTCCGCTGGCATAGGGCGTCGCCACCATGCGCTCGACCGACAGATGTGAGCGGTTGATACAGAGCTCCAGATTACGCAGCGGTGCGGCGTCACCTGTCAGCACATGCATGTCGACGCCGAGCTGGTCGCCGACCATGCCGCGCGGATCGCGCACGCCGCGTTCGGCGTCCAGCGAAAAGCCCACCGGCAGCGAATGGATCACGTCGCGCTCGGCCTTCAGCGCCTGCTTGGCGCCGGCGGCAAGCACGCGCTTGATGTCTGCCTCGTCGGCCTGATGGCCGCCAAGGTTGATGGTGGCCGAATAGGTTTCGCTCTTCAGCCGGCCGGCCGTCATGTTGACGATCAGCGAATCCACCGTCAGTCCCGCCATGCGCTCGGCGGCGTCGACGGACAGGCGAATGGCGTGCTCGGCGCGGTCGAGATCGACGACCACGCCCGACTTCACGCCTTGCGACTTCTGATGGCCGATGCCGATCACCTGGATGCGGTGCGAGCGGCCGCGCAACAGCTTGCCGTCCTCGCGCGGCTTCAGTTTCGCCACCACGCAGCAAACCTTGCTTGAGCCGACATCCAGCACGGTCAGCGTGCCGGAGCGGCGCGAAGAGGCATCGCTGTTGCCGCCAAGCCAGCTCATATCTTCGTCTCCGACTTGCGCTTGAGGCTTTGCGGTTTTTCGTTGAGCGCCGCCTGGCGCTGCGTCGCCGCTTCCGGCGTCAGCTGCACGACCAGGCGATCGGAGATGCGCATGTCGATGGCGGCGATATCGCGTGTCAGAAGACCGTTGTCATGATCCATCCGAACCAGCTCGGCGATCGCCTGGTCCTCGCCATCCTCAGGCAGTTTGACGGTGATGCCGTTTTCCAGCTTCAGGTCCCAGCGCCGCTCGCCGATGCGGATATAGCCTTTGACCCGCGCCGCGAGCTCCGGATACTTCTTGATCTTGGCCAGGAAGTCGGGCGCCTTGGCCGGCGCGCCGGTGCCGATGATCAGCGGCAGCAAAGCCTGCTTGCCGCCCGAGAACGGCGCGATCACCGCGCCGGAGCGCTCGATGACGGAAAGCTCCGAGCCCTGTTGCCAGAGCGCGAAGGGTTCGCGCTCCTCGACACGCACTTCCAGCGTATGCGGATAGACCTTGCGCACCGCCGCCACTTCGACCCAGGGCAGCGTATCGATGCGCTCGCGCGCTGCCTCGGCATCGAAGCCGATCAGCGACGTCCAGCCATCGAGTTCAAGCCGGTCCAGTATGTCGATCTCCGAGGTCTGGCGGTTGCCGACCACCTTGATCTGGTCGACGGCAAAGCCGGTGCGGGCGGTGATACTCTGGACGATGTCGTCGGCATGGCCGCCGAGAATGGCGCCATAGAGGCTGCTCGATGCGATGAGCGAAGCGGACAGGATGGCCGCGGAAAAGCGCGGCGCGACGAAGTCGCCGCCACCCAGGCGCGCCAGCACGCGCACCGGCCGGCGCAACACGCGCGGCAGTACGAAATGGTCGAACGACAACGGCATGCCGAACAGCGCCGGCCCGGCGCCGCCCCTGCCCTTGTCCTGTCCCCATTTCAACGCAGACACGAAGCGTCCTCCACCATCCAACTCAACAGATCGCCGAACGAATGCCCCGCTTGGGCGGCGATTTCAGGCACCAAAGACGTCGGCGTCATGCCAGGCTGAGTGTTGATCTCGAGCCAGACAATTTCGCCGTTTTCGGAGTGACGATCGTCATAGCGGAAGTCCGACCGGGAAACGCCCCGACAGCCGATAGCCAGATGTGCCTTGAGCGCCAGTGTCTGTATTTTTTGGTAAATATTCGGTGAAATTTTAGCAGGGATTTCGTGTTTTGATCCGCCGGCGACGTATTTTGAATCATAGTCGTAGAACGAATGGCCAGTCGGAATGATCTCGCAGACGCCAAGCGCCACATCGCCCATGACGGCGCAGGTCAGCTCGCGGCCATGGATATAGCGCTCGACCATGACGGTCTCGCCATATTTCCATTCGGACGAGCCGATGACCTGCGGCGGATGCGACTGCCCTTCATGCACGATGACAACGCCGAAGCTCGAGCCTTCATTGACAGGCTTCACCACATAGGGCGGCTTCATCGGGTGCTTGTTCTGAATGGCGAAGCGGCTGGCAACCTTCGATTCCGCCACCGCGATGCCGGCAGCCTTGGCAACCTTCTTGGCCTGCTCCTTGTTCATGGCGAGCGCCGAGGCGAGCACACCCGAATGGGTGTAGGGAATGGCCAGATATTCGAGGATGCCCTGGATGGTGCCGTCTTCACCGAACGGACCGTGCAACGCGTTGAAGACAACATCAGGCTTGAGCTCGCCAAGCACGGCGCCGACGTCGCGCGCAACGTCGACGCGGGTAACCTGGTAGCCTTCCTTCTCAAGCGCATCCGCACACGCCTTTCCCGAAGACAGAGACACGGGCCGCTCGGACGAGAATCCGCCCAGGAGGACAGCCACATGCTTGTTCTTCATATCCCGTCATCCTCTCACGGCGGGCCCGCAACCACGCATTCAGCGACCAGATGGAGTCCGAGTCTCCCGGCAGGTTGCCCCCCAGACGGAAAACGCGGTCGACGCGTCGAACGACTCAAATCAGGAAACGCTTTAGGGCAGAGAATCAGAGAGTTGATTCGCTGGCAAGTGCTTATGATTCCGACAGATTCACTTTCCGCGAAAACGGCGGCAAAAAGCGTGCGGTTGAGTCTTTCGGGCAACGGTCGCGCTGTTGTTTCAGACCGTTTGAAGTTCAAGCATCACATGAACTTCAGCTTGGGCTAAGGTGCCTACAGGAGTTGTCCGAGGAATTCCTGAACGGCGTGGCCGGGGCGGAAACTGCCGAGGCGCTTGATTTCCCACTGCAGCCTTATGCCGGAATTTACAAGCACCCGGGCGCGCACCGTCTCGCCGAGATATTCGAGGTCGTAGCCGGTCGCGGTTCCGGTGTTGATCATGAAGTTGCAGTGCATCGGCGACATCTGCGCGCCGCCGATCATCAGCCCGCGGCAGCCGGCCTTGTCGATCTCCTTCCAGGCCGAGGTGCCCTCCGGATTCTTGAAGGTCGAGCCGCCGGTCTTCTCGCGGATCGGCTGCACCGTCTCGCGATGCGTCTGGACGGCGTCCATGGCCGCCTTGATCGCCGCCTTGTCTTCCGGCACGCCTTCGAAAATGGCGGAGGTGAAGATCAGCCCGGCAGGTGCTGCCGAGTGACGATAGGCATAGCCCATGTCTTCATTGCTCAGCGTGTGCAGATTGCCCTTGCGGTCGAGCGCCCGCACCTCCACGACCACCTCTCGTGTCTCAACGCCATTGGCGCCGGCATTCATTCTCAGCGCGCCACCGATGGCGCCGGGAATGCCGTGATAGAAATGAAAGCCGCCAATGCCGGCCTCATGGGCGACGGCCGCAATGCGTTTGTCGGGCGTCGCAGCACCCGCTTTGATGCCGGTCGGCGATATGACCTCGGCTTCGCCAAAACCCTTGGCCGAAAGCCTGATGACGAAACCCGGAATACCGCCGTCGCGCACCAGGAGGTTAGAGCCGACGCCGACGACGGTGAGCGGGATCTCCTCCGGCACGGCGCGCAGGAAGGCGGCAAGGTCTTCCTCGTCGGCCGGCTGGAACAGCACCTCGGCCAGCCCTCCGGCGCGGAACCAGGTGATCTTGTCCATCTCGGCATTGGGCGTGATGCGACCACGCAGGCCGGCAAGCCGGTCGCCAAGTCTGTCGATCAGATCCTGGCCGCGCATCATGAGACCGCACCGCCAAGTTCCCTGGGCAGCGCATAGGCCCATTGGGTGATGTTACCGGCGCCGAGGAAGACGACGAAGTCGCCGGACTTGGCCAGTTCGCGGATGGTGGGGGCGATGGCAGCGGCACTGTCGATATAGCGCGCATCGCGGTGACCGCCGGAGCGGATGCGCGACACCAGCGCCTCCGAACTCACGCCGTCGATCGGCTCTTCGCCCGCTGCATAGACCGGGGCCACCATCACCGTGTCGGCATCGTTGAAGCAGACCGAGAATTCGTCGAACAGATCGTGCAGGCGGGTGAAGCGGTGCGGCTGCGCAATGGCAATGACGCGGCCCTTGGTGGCGCTGCGCGCCGCTTTCAGCACCGCGGTGATTTCGACCGGGTGGTGGCCGTAATCATCGAAGATCTCGACGCCGTTCCACGAGCCGGTATGGGTGAAGCGCCGCTTGACGCCGGCGAAGGACAACAACCCCTTCTTGATCGCCTCGGCCGACAGGCCGAGTTCATGCGCAACCGCAATCGCGGCAGTCGCGTTGGAGACATTGTGGCGGCCGGGCATCGGCAGGCGCAGGTCCGATATCGTCGTCTGGCTACCGGTTTTGCGGTCGCGGATCACCACGTCGAACTCGGAGGCAGCACCGGCCATGCGATGGTTGGTGAAGCGCACATCGGCCTGCGCGTTCTCGCCATAGGTGATGACGCGACGGTCCTCGATGCGGCTTACCAGCGCCTGCACCTCCGGGTGGTCGGTGCACATCACGCCAAAGCCGTAGAACGGCACGTTCTCGACGAACTGGCGGAACGCTTCGCGCACCTTGTCGAAGCTGCCATAGTGGTCGAGATGCTCCGGATCGATGTTGGTGACGACGGCAATTTCGGCCGGCAGCTTGAGGAAAGTGCCGTCGCTCTCGTCGGCTTCGACCACCATCCATTCGCCATCGCCCATGCGGGCATTGGTGCCATAGGCATTGATGATGCCGCCATTGATAACGGTCGGGTCGAGCCCGCCGGCGTCGAGCAGCGTCGCCACCATCGAGGTTGTCGTCGTCTTGCCATGCGTGCCGCCGATGGCGACGGCCTGGCGGAAGCGCATCAGTTCGGCCAGCATCTCGGCGCGGCGCACGATCGGCAAAAGCTTCTCACGCGCGGCCTTCAACTCCGGATTGGATTTCTTGATGGCGGTCGAAACCACCACCACTTCGGCAGCACCGATATTCTCGGCCTTGTGGCCGACGAAGCATTCGATACCCTTGTCGCGCAGCCGCTGCACATTGGCGCTGTCGGCCTGATCGGAGCCCTGCACCTTGTAGCCAAGATTGTGCAGCACTTCGGCGATGCCGCTCATGCCGATGCCGCCAATGCCGATGAAATGCACAAGGCCGATGGTTTGCGGCATCTTCATCAATGCGTCCCCTTCCTGAAATCCGATACGGGTTTTCTGGACGCAATAGCCTCTGTGAGATCGGCGAGCAACCGTGCCGCGTCCGGCCGGCCGGCTGACTTTGCGCCGGCAGCCATTGCCGCCAGCCGCTCGGGATTGTCCATCAGCCCGCCAACAAGCGCCGCGATGCGCTCGGGCGACAGCGACGATTGCGGATGCACCTCGCCGCCACCGGCTGCGGCAAGAGCGGCTGCATTCGCCGCCTGGTCATGGTCCAACGCATGGGGATAAGGCACCAGCAGCGCCGGCCGGCCGATGACAGCAATCTCGGAGACCGTCGAGGCGCCGGAGCGCGAGATCACCAGATGCGCGGTGGCCATGCGCTGCGCCATATCGGTGAAGAAGGGCGAGACCTCGACATGGACGCCAAGTGCCGAATAGCCAGCCTTCACCCGCGCCACGTCGTCGGCGCGGGCCTGCTGGGTAATCACCAGCCGCTTGCGCTGCGCCTCCGGCAGGAGTGCGATGGCCGCCGGCATAACGTCGGAAAAGAACTGCGCGCCCTGGCTGCCGCCGAACACCAGAAGGCGGAACGGCTCCTCGCCAGTGGAGGTCATGTACGGCGTCTTTGCCGCCTCCAGGATCCGCGGCCGGACCGGATTGCCTGTGATGACCGTCTTGGCGCCGGCAGCACTTTCATCCTCCGACAGGAAGCCGCCGGCAATGGCATCGACGCGACCGGACAGCGCCCGGTTGGCGCGGCCCATCACCGCATTCTGTTCATGGATCAGCGTCGGCACCTTGCGCCGTGTCGCCGCATAAAGCGGCGGCAGGGTCGGATAACCGCCGAAGCCGACGACCGCGTCAGGTTTGATCCTGCCGATGACGGCGGACGCCTGGCGCACGCCGCGCCAGATTTTCCAGAAAGCGCCGAGCAAGGCGACGGGGTTTTTCGAGCCCATGGTCGCCGACTGGATCGGATGGATGGCGGCGGCCGGGAAATGGCCGGCAAACCGCTCGGCGCGGTCGTCGGTTGCCAGATGCACACTCCAGCCGCGTTCGATCAGCTCATGCGCCAGCGCCTCGGCCGGAAACAGATGTCCACCGGTTCCGCCCGCCGCGAGAAGAATGACACCCCTCGCCATATCACTCCGCCGGCAGGGCGCGCTGCGACAGGGCAAAGCCCATCTGCTTGCGCTTTTCCGGACGCTTGCGCGTCAAGGCCAGCACCATGCCCATCGAGATGGCAATGGCGATCTGTGAAGAGCCGCCATAGGAGATGAAAGGCAGCGTCATGCCCTTGGCCGGCATCAGCTGCAGATTGACGCACATGTTGATGACCGACTGCAGGCCGAACACCGTCACCAGCCCGCCGACGGCATAGCGGGTGAAATCGTCATGCTCCTTCAGCGCCGTATTGAGGCCGCGCAGCACGATGAAGGCGAAGATCGACATGATGAAGAAGCACATGATCAGCCCGAACTCTTCGCCGGCAACGGAAAACACGAAGTCGGCATGCGCGTCGGGGATGACGCGCTTGACCGTGCCCTCACCCGGCCCGACGCCGAACCAGTGGCCGTTGATCAGCGCCTCGCGGCCCATATCGACCTGGAACGTGTCGCCTTCGCCGGTCAGGAACTTGTCGATGCGGGCGGCGACGTGCGGGAACACGGTATAGGCGGCAAACAGGCCGCTGGCGCCGGTGGCGCCAAGCGCGATGATCCACAGCCATGGCAGGCCGGCCATGAAGAACATGACGCCCCAGGTGCCGGTCACCAGCATGGTCTGGCCAAGATCGGGCTGCGCCACCAAAAGCGAGATGACCAGGATCAAAAGCAGCATCGCGAACAAATTGCCTGGAATGTCAGGCTGGCGCTTGTGTTCGGCGAACAGCCACGCGCAGACGATGACAAAGGCAGGTTTCAAAAATTCCGACGGCTGGATCGACATGCCGACAAACGACACCCAGCGCCGCGCGCCCTTCACTTCGACGCCGATATAGAGCACCGCCACCATCAGCACCAGCATGATGCACAGGATGACCAACGCCATGCGGCGGATCTGCCGCGATTCCAAGAATGAGACCGCCAGCATCACGCCGAGCGCCGGCACGGTGAAGATGATCTGCCTGGTGGCAAAGTGGAAACTGTCGAGGCCGATGCGTTCGGCCACCGCCGGGCTTGCCGCGAAGGAGAGCACGATGCCTAAGCCCATCAGCGACAGGAACGCCGCCAGGAACCAGCGATCGATCGTCCACCACCAGGTTGCAACCGGGCTTTTGTCGAGACGGCTTTGCATTATCGTGCCCCTCCGATGGGTTTCACACCCTCGATAGCATTCGCAGCTTGCCTGAAGGCTTCGCCGCGAACTTCGAAATTCTTGAACTGGTCGAAACTGGCACAGGCCGGCGACAGCAACACCACCACCTCGCCGCTGTCATCCTTGGCCGCGTCGTTCGCGGCATGGTCGACCGCGGCGGCCAGCGTGCCCGAGATTTCATAAGGCACGGCTTCGCCCAGCGTCGCCGAAAAAGCAGGCGCCGCCTCGCCGATCAGATAGGCCTTGGCGATACGCGGGAAGAACCCGCGCAGCGGCTCGATACCGCCTTCCTTGGGCAGCCCGCCGGCGATCCAGTAGATGCGCGGAAAACTCGACAGCGCCGGCGCCGCCGCATCGGCATTGGTCGCCTTGGAATCGTTGACGAACAGCACGCGGTCCTTGCGGCCGACCTGCTCCATGCGATGCGCAAGGCCCGGGAAGCTCTCGAGCCCCGCCTGTATCTCGCCGAGGCTTAAGCCCACCTTGAGGCAGGAGGCCACCGCGGCAAGCGCATTCTGCGCATTGTGCTGGCCGCGCAGAGAACCGATGCCTTCGAGGAAAGCGACACGGCTGTAGCGGCCATGCACGGCTTCCATCAGATTGGAGCCGTCGGCGAAATAGCCATCGGTCAGCGGCAGCCGCTTGGAGATGCGGATCACCTGCCTGCCCGCCCGTTCCAGCCGGTCGGCGATCTGCGCGCACCAGGAATCGTCGACGCCGACGATGGCGGTCTCGCTGCCGGCGACCAGCCGCTCCTTGATCGAAGCGTAGTGCTGCATGGTGCCATGGCGGTCGAGATGATCGGGCGTCAGATTGAGCAGGATGCCGGCCGTCGGATTGATCGAGGGCGCCAGATCGATCTGGTAGGACGAGCATTCGACGACATAGTGCCGGTCCGCCTGCGGCGGATCGAGGGTCATGATGGCGCGGCCGATATTGCCGCCCATCTGCGTGTCGCGGCCTGCCGATTTCAGGATATGCGCGGTCAGCGCCGTCGTCGTCGACTTGCCATTGGTGCCGGTGATGGCGATGAAGGGGGCTGTGGGCGCCCGCGCGATCCGCTCGCGGCAGAACAGCTCGATGTCGCCGATTACCTCGACGCCGGCGCCGCGCGCCAGTTCCACCGTCCAATGCGGCTTGGGATGGGTCAGCGGTACGCCGGGCGACAGCACGAAGGCCGAGAATTTCGCCCAATCGGCGCCGCGCAGATCGGCGGTAGCAATGCCCTGGCCGGCGGCCTTGGCGACGCTGTCGGGATTGTCGTCCCAGCCCAGAACGTCGGCCCCGCCCTCGATCAGCGCGCGCGCCGTGGCGATCCCCGAGCCACCGAGCCCGAAGAGCGAAACGCGTTTGCCCGAAAAGGATGCGGCGGGGATCAAGCGGGCTCCTATCTCAGCTTGAGGGTCGACAGGCCGACCAGCGCCAGGATGACGGCGATGATCCAGAAGCGGATCACCACCTGGCTTTCGGTCCAGCCGAGCTTTTCGAAATGATGGTGGATCGGCGCCATCAGGAAGACGCGCTTGCCGGTCATCTTGAAGTAACCGACCTGAATGATGACCGACAGGATTTCCACGACAAACAATCCGCCGACAATGACCAGCACGATCTCATGCTTGGTGGCGACCGCAACCGTGCCGATCAGGCCGCCCATGGCCAGCGAACCGGTGTCGCCCATGAAGATCGCCGCCGGCGGCGCGTTGAACCAGAGGAAGCCGAGGCCGGCGCCGATGACGGCGCCGAGCACAACGGCCAGCTCGCCGGTGCCGGGCACGAAATGGATCTGCAGATATTCGGCAAACACCGCATTGCCGGAGAGATAGGCGATGACGCCGAAGGAGGCCGCCGCGATCATGATCGGCACGATCGCCAGCCCGTCGAGGCCGTCGGTCAAATTCACCGCATTACCGGCGCCGACAATGACGAAGCAGGAGAACGGTACGAAGAACCAGCCGAGATTGACGATGAATTCCTTGGCGAAGGGGAAGGTCAGCGACGATGAGAACGGCGCCTGGCCATTATGCATGATCACCCAGGCAGCGATGCCGGCGATGACGAATTCCAGCGCCAGCCGCGCCTTGCCGGAAAAGCCGAGATGCGACTGCTTCGTCACCTTGAGATAGTCGTCGTAGAACCCGATCGAACCGAAGCCCAGCGTCACCAGAAGCACCACCCAGACATAGATGCTGGAAAGGTTCGCCCACAGAAGCGACGAGCCAATGATGCCGCACAGGATCATCAGCCCGCCCATGGTCGGCGTGCCGGCCTTCTTGAAATGCGTCTGCGGCCCGTCGGCGCGGATCGGCTGCCCCTTGCCTTGCCTAAGCCTGAGCGAATTGATGATGGTCGGTCCGAAGATGAAAACGATCAGCGCCGAGGTGATCAGCGCGCCGCCGGTGCGGAAGGTTATGTAGCGGAAGACATTGAAGACCGAGATCTTGTCCGCAAAATCGACGAGCAATGTAAACATGCGATTCCGTTCCCCGGACTAGTTCTGTTTCGTGCCTGCGGCTTCAGCCGGAAATTTGCCGAGCAAGGCATCGACCAGTTTTGAAAACCCGATGCCTTTCGACGATTTGATCATCACCACGTCGCCCGGCTTCAGCGCCGACAGCAATACCGGCCTCAGATCCTCGGCGCCGGCGCGGTAGTCCGCTTCGATCTCGTCGGGCAGGATATCGGCCAGCGCCCGCATCTCCGGGCCGCCGAGAAAGACTTTGCGTGTTTCGGTGCCGACGATCAGATCGGCAAGGGCTGCATGCAGCTTTGCCGAATGTTCGCCGAGTTCGAGCATGTCGCCGAGTACGGCGATCCGGCGGCCCTCGCCCGACACTGGCGTCGCGTTGAGCAGCGCCATGGCGGCACTCATCGACGCCGGATTGGCGTTGTAGCTCTCGTCGATCAGCGTGATCGGTCCCCCGGGATGGCGCAGCACATGGCGCTTGCCGCGGCCGCGCTCGGCAGAGAGATCGGCCAGCGCCTCCGCCACCTTGCCGATGTCGGCTTCAACCAGATGCGCCGCGCCGAGAACCGCGAGCACATTCTGCACCATGTGGCGGCCGGGCGCGCCGATGCGGGCGACGATGTCCTGACCGCCGATCCTGGCGGTGATGTCGGAATGATCGGCATGCAGCTCGCATTTGGTGAGCTTGTAGGTCGAGCGGGCGTTTTCGCCGAAGCCCAAGACGTGTTCGACGCCGGCGGCACGCGCCATTTTGTCGAGCAGCTTCCAGCGCCCATCGTCGCGGTTGAGCAAGGCAGCACCGCCGGGCTCGATGCCTTCAAAAATCTCGGCCTTGGCCTTGGCGATCTCGTCGAGATTTTTGAAGAAGCCGAGATGTGCGGCGGCGATCAGCGTGACGATGGCGACATGCGGCCGGACCATCTTGACCAGCGGCCGGATCTCGCCGGGATGGTTCATGCCGATCTCGAACACCGCATAGTCGCAATCGTCCGGCATGCGCGCCAGCGTCAGCGGCACGCCCCAATGATTGTTGAAGGATTGCGCCGAGGCATGCACCTTGCCGACGGCCGACAGCACATGGCGCAGCGCTTCCTTGGTCGTGGTCTTGCCGGCAGAGCCGGTCACCGCGATGATCTTCGCCTTGGAACGCTCGCGCGCGGCGACGCCAAGTTTTTCGAGTGCCGCCAGCACATCCTGCACGACGATCATCGGCGCCGTCAGCCGCCCGAGCGATGGCAGTTTGCCTTCGGCGACAACCAGAACGCCGGCGCCGGCCTTGATCGCCGCGGTCGCGAAATCATGGCCGTCCATCGTCTCGCCCTTGATGGCGAAGAAGGCGTCGCCCGGCTGCAGGCTGCGGCTGTCGATCGAGATCCCCGATATGCCCTCCGGCGTTGGCCCGAGCGGCCGTCCGCCCATGGCGTCAACCAGCGCATCGGCAGTCCAGAGCACGCTCATGCGGCCCGCTCCCGCAACGCCGAGCGAACTTCCTCATGGTCTGAGAAAGGAAATGTCTCGGCGCCGATGGTCTGGCCTTCTTCGTGACCCTTGCCGGCAACGATCAGCGTGTCGCCGGCCTTGAGCATGGCAACCGCTTCGTGGATCGCCTTGCGGCGGTCGCCGATCTCGATGGCGCCGGGCGCAGCCGCCAGGATCGCGGCGCGGATCGTTTCCGGCACTTCCGAACGCGGATTGTCATCGGTGACGATGACGACATCGGCAAGCCGTGTGGCGATCTCGCCCATGATCGGCCTTTTTCCCCGGTCGCGGTCGCCGCCGCAGCCGAACACGACAATGACGCGGCCGGTGGTGAACGGGCGCACAGCGGCCAGCACATTTTCCAATGCGTCCGGCTTATGGGCATAATCAACATAGACCGGCGCACCATTGGCGGTCGCGCCGACAAGGTCGAGCCGGCCTGGCGCCCCCTGGAGTTTCTCCAATGCCATCAAGGCCTTGGCGACTGGTGTTCCAGTGGAAATCGCCAGACCGGCCGAAACCAGGGCGTTGGCAATCTGGAAGTCGCCGGCAAGCGGCAGGTCGATCTCGTAGAGCACGCCATCGGCTTCGACTTCGGCGCGCTGGCGGTGGCGCTCATGCTCGACGCGCTTCAGCTTGAGGAAATCGCCGTGGCGGCCGACCGTCAGCACTTTGAGCCCGGCCGCCTGCGCTGCCTTGACCGTCGGCGCAGACCACGGATCGTCGGCAAAGATGATGGCCGGCGCGCCTTTCGACAGCAGTGTGTCGAACAGGCGCAATTTTGCGCGGTGATAGTCCTCGAGCGTCGGATGATAGTCCATGTGGTCGCGGCCGAGATTGGTGAAACCACCGGCGGCGAGCTTGACGCCATCGAGGCGGCGCTGGTCGAGACCATGGCTGGAGGCCTCCATCGAGGCATGGGTGACGCCGGCCTCCGCCAATTCCCTGAGCAATTGGTGCAAAGCCACTGGATCGGGCGTGGTCAGCGATCCATACTCGTTGCGGCCCGGCGCCACCACGCCGGTGGTGCCGATCGAAGCGGCGGCAAAACCGGCCTGCTCCCAGATCTGCCTGGTGAAGGCGGCGACCGATGTCTTGCCCGCGGTGCCGGTCACCGCGACCATGGTTTCAGGTTGCCTGCCGAAGAAGCGCGCGGCGCTCAGCGCCAGCGCCAGACGCGGATCATCGACGCTCAGCACCGGAACCGACAGGCCGGCAATCGCGCTGGCCTTACCCATGACAATCGCCGCCGCGCCGCGTTTTGCCGCATCGGCGGCATAGGCGGCGCCGTCCGCCTTGCTGCCGGCGAGCGCGAAAAAGACGGCGCCGGGTTTGACCTGGCGGGAATCCGACGAAATCCCGGTTACCTCCAGATCGCGGGAAGACGTTCCCTCGACAGGCAGGATACCGGCTAAATCTCTAAGGTGCATCGAACCCCGTTCATCGCAACAAAATAGCGCGCAGTTGCCGGCGCGCCCTAAGAATCACTGATAGGAAACCAGCGTTGCACCATTTTCATGGCTGAAATCTGGCTTCACGCCAAGCATGGCCGCTGCCCGCCGGATGATATTGCCGGCCATAACCCCCGCATTGTTGGCGGCAACGTCGGTCATCCCGGGCTTTTCCGGGTGCGGAGCGTCGGCAATCGTAAACACCAGATATTGCGGATCGTCCATCGGGAAAGCGGCGACGAAGGTGTTGAAATTCAATTCCTTCGAGTAGCGGCCATTGATGACTTTCTCGGCCGTTCCAGTCTTGCCGCCAACGCGGTAGCCAGGGGCCCTGGCATTTCTGGCCGAGCCCTTCTCGGCATTGAGCGTGTAGAGGTAGCGCATGCCCTCCACGGTCTTTTCGCTGACCACTCTCTTGGCCACCGCCATGGCTTCCTGCTGGCTGCGGACCAGGAATGTCGGCTGGATCAGATAGCCCTGCATCAGCGCCGCGCAGCCGACAGCGGCCTGCAGCGGTGTCGTCGACACGCCATGGCCAAAGGCGATGGTGAAGGAGTTGACCTGTTTCCAGACCTTCGGCTCGGTCGGGCGTGCGACCTCAGGCAGTTCGGTCTGCATCCTGTCCAAAAGGCCGAGGCGATGCAGGAATTCTCGGTGCCCCTCGATGCCGACCAGCTCGGCCTCGCGGGCCGATCCGATGTTGGAGGAATAGAGGAACACTTCCGGCAGCGACAGCACGCGGTTCTTGCCATGAAAATCGTGGATGGCCTGATGGCCGACACGGATCGGATGCGAAGCGTCGAAACGGCTGTTCATGTTGGCCTTGCCGGAATCGAGCGCCATCGCCGAGGTAAAGCTCTTGAAGGTCGAGCCCATCTCGTAGAGGCCGGCGGACATGCGGTTCAGCCGGTCCTTGTCTTGCGCATTAAAGGGATTGTTCGGATCGAAATCCGGCACCGAGGCCATGGCCACCACTTCACCGGTCTTGATGTTGAGCACAACGGCGCCGGCGCCCATGGCGCGATAGCGTTCGAGGCCGGCGGCGATCTCGTCGCGCACCACATGCTGGACGCGCAGATCGATCGAAAGCTGCACCGGCTTCAGGTCCTTCGCCACCGCAAGGCCAGAGGCCTGCAAGTCGCTTAAGCCCTGCTCGTCGATGTATTTCTCCATGCCGGAGATGCCCTGATTGTCGATGTTGGTGAGGCCGACAATGTAGGATGACGTCACGCCGGCCGGATAGAAGCGGCGCTTTTCGGTGCGAAAGCCGATGCCTGGAATACCGAGCTGCATGATGTCGGCTTGCTGCTTGGGCGTCAGCTGCCGCTGCAGCCAGACGAAGCCGGCGCCGCTCTTCAGCTTGTGGTAGGTCTGCTCGGGATCGATATCGGGCAGAATGGTCGACAGCTTTTCGATCGCCTCGTCGGCATCGACGATGCGACGCGGCTCGGCAAACAGCGATGCCGTCTTGATGTCGGTCGCCAGCACCTCGCCGTTGCGGTCGACGATGTCAGGCCGCGATGCCGTCACCCGGCTCTGCGGCCCGTTCGACATGTCGGGGTTTTGGAAACCGAGATAGACCAGCCGTCCGGCGATGGTGGAATAGATGCCGAAGAACACCGCCATCGTCATGATGATGCGGGTCTTGGCCTTGCCGCCGGTCGCCTTGCGCGCGCCTTCGACGACGATCGAGCCGTCCTCGCCGGCCCTTGCGCGCCGCTTCAGCAACCCACCGATCTTCGGAAGCTTGACGCTCATTGGAAACCCGACGGTCATTGCACGATGGCTCCGGTCACCACGGGATCCTTGCCAGCTGGTCCTTTGCCGGAATTATCGGCCATGCCGCCGAGCCGCTGCGACGACAGGTCCTCGATGTTGAGCGGTTTTGCCGGCAGGTCGTCGATCCCGACGATCTGCCGCGCATTGACCGGCTCGAGTGCGAGCTGCGATTTGTAGGTTTCAGCCAGCTTCTGCAGGCGCGACGGCTGGGTCAGCAGGCTCCAGTCGGCCTTGAGCAGGTCGATCGTGTCCTCCTCATAGCGGATCTGCGCCTCGATCTTCTGCACCGAAGCCAGTTGTTCCTCGGCCTCGCGCTTGGCCTTGTAGGTCAGGGCCGCGGCCGAGACCATGACGGCGATCAGGACTATGTCGCTGGTTCGAAACAATTGTTCACCTCTCTCGCGGCGCCTGGATGCCGGGAAGCTTTGGAAGGCCGAAAATCGAAAGATCGCCGCCGCGCGCCGGCGCCTCGGTGCGGATCGCAGCGCGAAGCCTGGCGGAGCGCGCCCGCGGATTGGCTGCTATTTCAGCGTCGCCGGGCGTCACGCCGCCACCGGCCTTGCGGAAGGTGGCGCTGCGTGCATGCGCCTCGGGCATATGGCGCGAGCCGGTCACCGCGTCGGCCCGGTCGGCGATAAAGCGCTTGACGATGCGGTCTTCCAGCGAATGGAACGTCACCACGGCAAGCCGCCCGCCAGGCTTCAGCACGCGCTCGGACGCCACCAGCGCCTTGGCCAGTTCGCCAAGCTCGTCATTGACGAAAATGCGCAGCGCCTGGAAGACGCGGGTGGCCGGATGGATCTTGTCCTTCGGCGCGCGGCCGATATGCGTCTCGATGGCGTCGGCAAGGTCGAGCGTACGCTCGAACGGGCGTTTTTCGCGCCGGCTCTCGATCATGCGGGCGATGCGGCCGGCGTTGCGCTCCTCGCCAAGGAAGCCGAAGATGCGGGCAAGATCGCCCGTCTTGAACGAATTAACGACATCGGCAGCACTCAAGCCGGCCTGTGCCATGCGCATGTCGAGCGGCCCGTCGGCGCGGAACGAAAAGCCGCGTTCGGCCTGGTCGACCTGCATGGAGGAAATGCCGATGTCGAGCACAACGCCGTCGGCGCTTTCGACCTGCTCGTTCAGGGTCGAGAACGGTGCCTGCACCAGCCTCAGCCTGCCGCCGGATTGCTGTTCCAGGGTCCGCCCCGCGGCGATGGCGTCCGGATCGCGATCGATCGCCACCACCGAGGCGCCGCTCGCCAGGATCGCCTTGGTGTAGCCGCCAGCGCCGAAGGTACCGTCGACGATCACATCGCCAGCTTTGGGCGAGAGCGCTTCCAGCACTTCGGCAAGGAGGACCGGAATGTGACGGACCGATCCGCCAACGGCGCTGATATCATCGCCGTGATCCGCCATCATTCCAGTCGCTCCCCAGGCTTCGTCCCCTGCCGAAGCTGCAACAGCCGGGCGCGCGCCTGCGCCCCATAGGCGGCAAGCCGCCCGGGTTCCCAAACTTGAAAGAAATTGCCGCGGCCGACGAAAGCCACTTCGCTCGAGATGCCCGTATGCTCGCGGATGAAATCGCTCATCGTGATGCGGCCGTCCTGATCGAGTTTCAGGAACGTCCCGTCGCCATGGCAGAAGAACGACATGTCGTTCGCCGTCTGCAGGAAAGGATCCTCCAGCGCGATGCGCTGCTCGTAGCGGTCGAGCAGGTCGAGCCCGCCGACATCCATCGCCGGGACATCCAGGCCGCGCAGCGCGTAGAGCTCCGAATAGCCGCGTTTCTGCACGACCGCGCGGAAATGCGCCGGAACGGAGACCCGCCCCTTCGCATCGATCCTGTTCACCGCGCTTGACAGAAACCGGTCCATGACACTCTACAGCCGCTTCCGCCGCCGCACCCCTCTCCATGTTTTCGTCCGCGCCAGCGAGGCGCGTCCCCTGCCGAAAATCTGCTTCGGTCCCAACGGCAAAACCCTGCAAACGCACAGCCGCCGCGGCTGCCCGATTGGCGTACGCTTTACCCTGACGCGGAACGAAGGCTTTGGTGTCGAAATGGGATATCATGGGGCACTATGGGCGTCAACGGGATCAGGCTTCACAAACGCGCGCGCCACAACCGGTGAGAGCAGCTTTGACGACGCTCCCGTCTTTATCGTCCATTAAGCCTAACGAAGCGTTTAGAGCGGCTTGGCCCAACCGGAAGCGGCTTGCCGCGCATCGCTACCGCGCATAGCGTCAGCCGTCTTTCCGCCCAGCAACAAGGTTAGAAAATCCATGTCCGAAACAGCCAGGTCACGCGCGGCCTCCCTTGCCCATCTGCGTCGCGACGGGCTTGCCAAGGGCGACCCCATCCCTTTGCCGCTGACCATGGCTGCCATTTTCCATAATCCAGGCGATAGCGCCGGCTACAGTCAGTACGGTCGCTACAGCAACTCCACCTGGGATGCGGTCGAGCATATGCTGGCGCATCTGGAAGACGCTCCATGCGTCGGCTTCCCATCGGGAATGGCGGCGATCTCGGCGGTGTTTTTCGGCCTGTTGAAATCGGGCGACCGCGTCCTGCTGCCCTCGGACGGCTATCATGCCACGCGCGCGCTGGCCGAGCGTTTCCTGAAACCGTTCGGCATCGCCTATGATCTCAGGCCGACATCGACCTTCCTCGACGGCGGCTTCGACGGCTATCGCCTCGTCTATGTCGAAACCCCGTCAAATCCGCGATTGGACATCTGCGACATCACAGCCGTCGCCGAGGCTGCCCACCGCGCGGGGGCAACGGTCGTCGTCGACAACACGACGATGACGCCGTTCGGCCAGCGCCCGCTCGATCTCGGCGCCGACGTCGTCGTTGCCGCCGACACCAAGGCGGCCAACGGTCATTCCGACGTGTTGTTCGGCCATGTCGCCAGCCGCAATCCGGAGATCATTGCCGCCGTCACCGGCTGGCGCGAGACAGCGGGCGGCATTCCCGGCCCGTTCGAGGCATGGCTGGTCCATCGCGGCCTGGAGACGCTGGATGTGCGCTTCGACCGCATGTGTTCTTCGGCGGAGGAGATCGCAAAGCGCCTGAAAAACCATCGGGCGGTGACCGGCCTGCGCTATCCCGGACTGGAAGGCGACCCCTCGCACAATCTTGCCCGCGCCCAGATGGAACGTTTCGGTTTTCTCGTCTCCTTCGAACTCGCCTCAGAGGGCAAGGCCGAGGATTTCATCAACAACTGCACGCTGATGCAGGCGGCGACATCCTTCGGCGGCGTCCACACCTCGGCCGAGCGGCGGGCCAAACGTGGCGATGCCGTTCCGCCCGGCTTCGTGCGACTGTCGGTCGGTTGCGAGCCGGTGAAAGAACTCTGGCAGGCAATCGAGGCATCGCTGGACAAGATCAGCGGTTGAGCTGACCGCTTAGGTGACGACGTCGTCGGCGCCGATATTGCGCCTGCCGTGCAAGACACGAACAATCTCGATCGCGTCGTCGCCGACGCGGTACAGGGTAAGGTATTCGCCGACGATCAGATGACGAATGCCCGGCGCGATATCGTCACGTGGCGCGCCTGAGAATGGATGCAAGGTGAGCAGTGTCCAACGCCTCTCCAAAGCGTCCACAAGGCGGCTGGCTGCCTTTGGGCTATGCTCTGCAATGTAGTCACCGATGGCTTCGACATCTGACATCGCTTGAGGAAGCAGCCGATATCTCACTCCTCCGAGCCCGCGCCATCCGACATTTTCTGATATTTGGCTCGCAGCCGGTCCATGAATGGCGGGCCATCCACCGCCGGCCCACTGTCGATCCCCTCCTGCACCAGCTTGCGCAACTCCTCGACCGTGTAGCCGAGCAGGTCGCGACGGTCCTTCCACTGCCGCAGGGCGTCACGGATTACTTCGCTGGCCGAGGCATATTCGCCGGCGGCCACGACATCGTCTACCGCCGCTGCCAGCTCCGGCGAAAGCGTGATGCTACGTTTGTCGACCTGACCCATGGCACGCTCCTGATCCATCTATCCGATTATGGTACGATTTAATCGCACCATCTTCAAGAATGCCGTTGCTCCCAAACGATCCCAGCAGCTGAATCAGTCGACGAGCCGATTGAATCAATAGGCGCGCCCGAGGGCGCAACCTGCTGATCTCAATGGATCTTCGATATCGCAGAAAATTGCCAGCTGGCCTGTAAGCCGGGTTTTGTATGGCCCTCGCCCCTTGCGGAGCGAGAACGTGGCGGCCATTCATCTTGGACGCATGTTGCCATGCGCCTCACGCAACCTACCCGGACGGTGGGCCGGAAACAGCCCTTGAAGGTTTCCCCTCGCACCGTCCCTATTCGGTCTTGCTCCCGGTGGGGTTTACCGTGCCGCTCCTGTTGCCAGTCGCGCGGTGGGCTCTTACCCCACCCTTTCACCCTTACCCCGATAAATCGTGGCGGTTTGCTTTCTGTGGCACTTTCCCTGGGGTCGCCCCCGCCGGCCATTAACCGGCACCGTGTCTCCATGGAGCCCGGACTTTCCTCACCCGCAGCCTTTCGGCTTTGCGGGTGCGGCCGCCCGGCCAGCTGGCAGAGCGTATAAAGGGGTTCACGTTCCAAAACGCAAATGAAAAAGCAGACTTATGCGGGAGATCCAAGGGCCGCCATCTGCACCTTGACCTTGCCGCAATAGGCGGCCGACACGGGATTCATCCGCGTCGCGGCATGACCGGCATTGTATTTCAGGATGGTGCCGCAGGTCGTGCCGCCACCGAGGTTGCGCGCCATGGCGAGATATTTCATGCCGTATTTGATGTTGGTGTCGGGATCAAACAGGCCCTTGGCCGAACCGCTGTAACCCATCATCCGCGCCGTTGCCGGCTTGATCTGCATCAGACCGATCTCGCCAGCGCTGCCGACGATGTTGGGCCGGTAATTGCTCTCGATCTTGATCACCGCCTTGGCCAGCGATACCGGCACGCCTTCGGCCGCCGCGTAGCGGGCGATGATCGCCGAATACTGGCCGCCGAGCGCGGCCGCCGCCGTCGATTCCGCAGCGGTGCTTGGGCCGATCGACGCGGTCGTCGACAGGTCGATGCTCTTCCTGCCGCGCTTCAAATGCCTCTTGGCCGTCGCTTTTCTGACCTTCACCACGGCTGCCTTCTGCACTTTGGCAGTGGCTGTCCTCTTGGCTTTTGGGCTCGCTTTCGTCATGGCGGTTTTGGCGGGAGTGGCGATGAAGCCCTGGTCTGCCCTCTGGCTCAGTGGTGCGGCATCGGCCGCGCTGAAGGCAAAAGTCATCACGCCGGCAGCAATAGCTGCCGTTACAACGGTCAATTTCTGCATGTGGTCCTGTTCTGTTTGAGCCGCGCGAAGATCTTCACGCAGCAACGCCTAATCAATATCGGGACTTCCGGGGGAATGAAGGCCTGATAACTTGCACGAACTGCCTTTGAGGGCCGAATTGGTGTCGAACAAGGCGAGGCAATTCACTTTCAGTGACAGGCTGTAACTCTAATATCAGGAAAAGGTTATTTAGACGCAGCTGACCTAAGGGAAGTCAGCAGGCTTTGCAGCGTGCGGATCGTCGAACCGTCGGCGACGCCATCCACCAGGCGTGGCCGGAAATGCCGCTGAAACGCCTCGACGACGATTTCGGTTTGGCGGTCGAAGACACCGGATATCTCCACGCCATAGCCGTAGAGCGCCAGCATCGACTGCAGCGCCTCGACCTCGGCGCCGGTATCGCCAGCTTTCAGTACCGCGCCGCGCCGGATCGGCGCCGCAGGCACGAAATGGCCGACCCCCGCCGCAAACAGCACCCTCCAGGGGAATTTCTCGCCCGGATCGATCTTGCGCCCCGGCGCGATGTCGGAATGGGCGAGCACGCGTTGAGCCGCGATAGAATACCGCCCGATTATCCCCATGCAGAGGCCAATCACCGCTTCGATCTGCCGCTTCGGGAAGGCCGAATAACCGAGCGTATGGCCGGGATTGACGATTTCGATGCCGACCGAGCAGGAGTTGATGTCGGTGCGCCCGAACCAGGAACTTGCGCCGGCATGCCAGGCCCGGTCGCTCTCGCGCACCATCTGGACGATGCGGCCGTCCTCGTGGACGAGATAGTGTGAGGAAACCTCGCTGGCGGGGTCGCACAGCCAGGCTTCGGCTGCAGCACCCGTCGCCATGCCGGTATAGTGCAGCACGATCATGTCGGGTCTGAGCGTCTCGCGCCGCGGGCCGAAATTCGGCGATACCCTGACCTCGGCGCCTGGCTCGTCGGGCAGGAAGCCGCTCATGCGTGCCTAAGGCCCCGCTCGATCATTTCATAGGCCGCGTTGATCGCCGCAACCCTGGTCGTCGCGATCTTGATGAACTCCTGCGGCAGGCCGCGCGCGATCAGCCGGTCCGGATGATTGTCGGAGACCAGCTTGCGATACCGCTTCCTGACCTCCTCGAACGGCTTGCCGCGCTCGATGCCTAGCACAACATAGGGGTCGCCGGCGCCAAGATTGACGTGCCTGGCCATGATCGCCTCGTAGTGCACCTCGTCGATGCGGAAAATCTCTGCGATGCGGTGCAGGAAAATGCCTTCGCGTTCATGCACCAGCCCATCGGCCTTGGCGATATGGAACAGGCCGTCGAGTATGTCTTCCAGCATGACACAGTTCGAATGGCCCGAGCCGCACATCTGCGCCATGCGCTCGGCATAGGTCTCGAACCCGGCAACGTCGCGCTTAGCCAAATCGTAGAGCCGCGCCACGTTGCGGGTCTGCTCTCTCGGCACCTCGAATATTTCCTGGAACGCCCGCACCTCGTCCTGGGTGACGATGCCGTCGGCCTTGGCCATCTTGGCCGACAGCGCAATCATCGCCACAGAGAAGGCAACACGCCGGCGCAGATCCGCATCGCCGGAAAAAACAGTTCGCACGGCCTCGACCACTTCGGCGATGCCCGAATTGGCTGAAGAGGAAACGCGGTTGATGAACTCGCCAAGGCGATCCCAAATCGACATGAGCGCTTATTAGGGCCGCCAGCCACCGCTATCAAGCCAAGACAGCGCCGCAGGGGTGGATCGATTTACGCAAACGCTGACGCGCCAGATCGCAAATCATAGGAATGAACCGATCGTAGCCCACGAAACGGCCGGCCCCGGCCCTAAATGCAGGAAGGCCGGCGCGAAGCCGGCCTCCTCTCTCGTCACATCAAAGTGACCGAGACTGCTGCTACTGCGCGGGGGCGGCAGGAGCAGGCGTTGCCGGAGCCGGTTCAGCAGGCTTCGGGGTATCGGGGTTTGCCGGCTGCATCGGCTGTTCGGCCGCCGGCGGATTGGTGCTCTGGGTGGTGGTGTTGTCCGTACCACTGTCGCTGCAGGCGGCAACGCCGAGCAGGGCCAGGGCAGAAACGGACGCAAGAATGAGCTTTTTCATAACATCTCTCCTTCACTACACGCTCACATTGCTGTGAACGCTCGACGAGGAAATGCATCAGACGGCCATGAGTTTCGTAACGTTGCATTTCCTGATGTAACATCCCAGGCGGTGATTGCAGCTCGGGCGATTGCGTGCCCAGAGGCGGATGATTTCAGGTCGAATCGACGTGAATCTGAATTCGCCTCTAAATCAGAAAGTAGAGCATGATGTCGTCCGAAAACCGCTTCACACTTTTCAGCATCATGCTCTAACAGTCTGAAACCAAATGAAATGCCGGAGCTCTGCGTGGACAAGAAATGGGATTTTTGGATCGACCGCGGCGGCACCTTCACCGACGTGATCGGGCGCGACCCGGACGGCGGGTTGCATCCCAGGAAACTCCTGTCGGAAAATCCCGAAGCCTACCCTGATGCGGCCATAGCCGGCATCCGTGAGTTACTCGGTCTGAAATCGGGCGCCGCCATTCCGTCCGGCCTGATCGGCGACATCAAGATGGGCACCACCGTCGCCACCAACGCGCTTTTGGAGCGCAAGGGCGACCGCGTGCTCTTGCTGATCACCAAGGGCTTTCGCGATGCGCTGAAGATTGCCTATCAGGCGCGGCCAGATATCTTCGCCAAGGAGATCATCCTTCCCGAACAGCTCTACGAGCGTGTCATCGAGATCAACGAACGCGTGCGCGCCAATGGCGATGTCGAGCGCCTGCTCGACATCGCCGCCTGCCGTCCCGCGATCGAAAAGGCCCGCGCTGACGGCATCGATGCGGTGGCGATCGTCTTCATGCATGCCTGGAAATACCCCGACCACGAGAAGGCGGTGGCGAAAGTCTGCCGGAAGATCGGCTTTTCGCAGATTTCGGTCAGCCATGAGGTCTCGCCGCTGATCAAGCTGGTCGGTCGCGGCGACACCACCGTGGTCGATGCCTATCTCTCGCCGATCCTGTCGAGGTATGTGCAAAGGGTGGCGGGCGAGCTGGGCGCAGCGCCAATCTCCCCCCTTGTGGGGGGTGAGGATCGGTCGGCCGAAGGCCGAGAAAAAGCCAACGATTTGGCTTTTTCAGCGACGAACGCCCGGAGCCATAGCGAAGGGCAGTCGGCAAGGCGGCCAGAGGGGGTCCTCTCAGAAGGCACCGCCGGAGCGTCGAGCCCAATCGATCCGACCCCACCCGGCGGCTCCGCCGCCACCCTCCCCTCGAGGGGAAGGGAAAGCCCCCACCTCATGTTCATGATGTCGTCGGGCGGGCTCACCGCCGCCGACATGTTCCAGGGCAAGGATGCGCTGTTGTCCGGTCCGGCGGGCGGCGTCGTCGGCATGGTCGAAACGGCGAAGCTCGCCGGCTTCGAGAAAGTCATCGGCTTCGACATGGGCGGCACCTCGACCGACGTCGCCCATTATGACGGCGAATATGAGCGCGCCTTCGACACCGAGGTCGCCGGCGTGCGCATCCGCGCGCCAATGATGCGCATCCACACCGTGGCTGCCGGCGGCGGCTCGATCCTGCACTACGAAGCTGGCCGCTTTCGCGCCGGGCCGGATTCCGCCGGCGCCAATCCCGGCCCGGCCGCCTACCGGCGCGGCGGCCCGCTCGCCGTCACAGACGCCAATGTGATGCTGGGCAAGCTGCAGCCGGATTTCTTCCCCGCAATTTTCGGCCCCGGCCAGGACCAGCCGCTGGACGCGACCGCGGTACGCGAACAATTCGCCGCACTTGCCGCCGAAATCGGCGACTTCCGCACCCCAGAAGCCGTCGCCGAAGGCTTTGTCACCATCGCCGTCGAAAACATGGCCAACGCCATCAAGAAGATATCCGTCCAGCGCGGCTACGACGTCACCGAATACCTGCTGAACTGTTTTGGCGGCGCCGGCGGCCAGCATGCCTGCCTGGTTGCCGACGCGCTCGGCATGGAAGCGGTGCTGATCCACCCCTTCTCCGGCCTGCTGTCGGCGTACGGCATCGGTCTGTCGTCAATCTTCGCGTCGCGCCAGCAGGCGCTGCTCAAGCCGCTGGCGGAAGAGTCCAGGTCAGAGATCGACAGCCTCATTGCCACGTTGAAAAAGGCCGTCATCGCCGAACTCGCGGCGCAAGGCATCGCCGAGGATAAAGTTGCCGCAAGGCCGGTTCTGCACATCCGCTACGACGGCACCGACACGACGCTGCCGGTGAATTTCGAGCAGGACTCGATCTTCCAGGCCAGGCGCGATTTCGAGATCGCCCACAAGGCGCAGTTTGGTTTCGTCTATGACGACAAGCCGATGATCGTCGAGACGGTTGGCGTCGAAGGCAGCGAAATCGCAGAGGCCAAGGCCGAAGCCTATGCGCCCGCAGGACCTGCCCGGGTTGAAGCCGGCGCTTCCGGAACGCGGCGCATCTACACCGAGGGCCGGTGGCATGAAGCCGGCATCCACCGCCGCGAAAACCTGCGCCCCTCCAATTTGGTGGCGGGACCCGCTCTCATTATCGAGCCGAACCAGACCATCGTCGTCGAGCCGGGCTGGCGGGCCGAAATCACCAATCTCAATCACGTCGTCATCCGCCGCGCGGAACGGAAAGTGCGCGCTGCCGCCCTTGGTACTGACGCCGATCCGGTGATGCTGGAGGTCTTCAACAACCTCTTCATGTCGATCGCCGAGCAGATGGGCGTCACGCTGCAGAACACTGCCTATTCCGTCAATATCAAGGAAAGACTGGATTTTTCCTGCGCCGTCTTCGACCGTCACGGCGCGCTGGTCGCCAACGCGCCGCACATGCCAGTGCATCTCGGCTCCATGGACCGATCGGTCGAGACCATCATCCGGCTGAACTCCGGCGACATCCATCCCGGCGACGTCTTTGCGCTGAATGCCCCCTACAATGGCGGCACGCATCTGCCCGACATCACCGTGGTGACGCCGGTCTTTTCCCTCCCCCTTGAGGGGAGGGTGGCCGCGCAGCGGCCGGGTGGGGTCCTCTCAGAAGGCACCGCAAGAGCGCCGAGCCCGGTCGATCCGACCCCCTCCGGCGGCTTCGCCGCCACCTCCCCCTCAACGAGGGAGGAAATCCTCTTCTACGTCGCCTCACGCGGTCATCATGCCGACATTGGTGGCACGGCCCCCGGCTCGATGACGCCGCTCGCCACTACCGTCAACGAGGAAGGTGTTTTGTTCGACAATTTCCGTGTTGTCGATCGCGGAAAATTCCGCGAGGCGGAACTGCAGACGCTGCTCACCGACCACCCCTACCCCGCTCGCAACCCGCACCAGAACATCGCCGACCTCAAGGCGCAGATCGCAGCCAATGAAAAGGGCGTGGCGGAACTGCGCAAGATGGTCGCCCATTTCGGCCTCGATGTCGTCGAAGCCTATATGGGCCATGTCCAGGACAATGCCGCCGAAAGCGTGCGCCGCGTGCTGGAGCGGCTGCCCGACGCATCAGAATATGAATACCCAACCGACACCGGCCAGGTCATCAAGGTGAAGATCACGGTCGACCGGCAAAAGCGCGAGGCGACCGTCGACTTCACCGGCACGTCGCCTGTGATGAAGAACAATTTCAACGCGCCGGAGCCCGTCGCCCGCGCCGCCGTCCTCTACGCCTTCCGCGTCATGGTCGAAGACATGATCCCGATGAATGCCGGCTGTCTGCGGCCAATCAACATCATCATCCCTGACGGCTCGATGCTGAAGCCCGCCTACCCCGCCGCCGTGGTCGCCGGCAATGTCGAGACCTCGCAGCATGTCACCAACGCGCTGTTCGGCGCCATGGGCGCCATGGCCAACGCGCAAGGCACGATGAACAACCTGACCTTCGGCAACAAGCAGTACCAGTATTACGAGACGATCTGTTCCGGCTCGCCGGCCGGGCAGATGAACTCCGGCCGCGGCTTTGCCGGCACCTCCGGCGTCCACACCCACATGACCAATTCGCGCCTCACCGACCCGGAAGTGCTGGAACTGCGCTTTCCCGTTCTGCTCGAGGATTTCCACATCCGCCAGGGATCCGGCGGCAAGGGCAAATGGGATGCCGGCGACGGCACCAGGCGGACGATCCGTTTCCTCGAAAAGATGGAATGCGCCATCCTGTCTTCGCACCGCAACCGGCCGCCGCAAGGCCTGGATGGCGGCGGTGACGGCGAAGTTGGCTCGACCAAGGTCCGCCGCCAGGACGGCAGCGTCGAGACGTTGATGGCCTGCGACCAGACCGTGCTCGACGCCGGTGACGCCGTCATCCTGACGACGCCGACGCCGGGCGGGTTTGGCCAAGATTAATGCACGTCGCCCAAAAATTGTTCATCCGTTTTGAGAAAACGACTTGCATCAAAACAACAAGCTGAAGCGTCAACAGCCTGTCACTGGCCTGTCATGACGCTGCGCTACCCGCTTGCGCCAAAGCAAACGGGGAATCATTAGCCATGACGGACGTTTCGGCAGATCTGGTCTTTCGCCGTGGCAAGGAAGTCGGAAAAGCGGTCTACCAGAACCGCCCGCTGTCGAAGGCCGGCCTTTCCGAGCGGCTGTTTGCGCTTCTGTTTTCCGGCCTCGTCTATCCGCAGATCTGGGAAGACCCTGAGGTCGACATGGAGGCCATGCAGCTTGGCCAGGGCCACCGCGTCGTCACCATCGCCTCCGGCGGCTGCAATATCCTCGCTTACCTCACCCGGTCGCCTGAACGCGTCGATGCGGTCGATCTCAACGCCGCCCACATCGCCTTGAACCGGATGAAGCTGGAGGCGGTCCGGCATCTGCCTTCGCAGGGCGATCTGTTCCGCTTCTTCGGCGCCGCCGACACCAGCCACAATTCGGAAGCCTATGACCGCTTCATCGCGCCGCATCTCGATCCGGTCAGCCGCCATTATTGGGAGCGTCGCAACTGGCGCGGCCGCCGGCGCATCACCGTCTTCGACCGCAATTTCTACCAGACCGGCCTGCTCGGCCTGTTCATCGCCATGGGCCATCGCACCGCCAAATTCTTCGGTGTCGACCCCGCCGGCATCATGGCGTCGAAGAGCATTGCCGACCAGCGTCGCTTCTTCAACGAAGAGCTGGCGCCGGTCTTCGACAAGAAGCTCCTCCGCTGGGCGACCTCGCGCAAGGCCTCGCTGTTCGGTCTCGGCATTCCGCCGGCGCAGTACGATTCGCTGATCACCTCGGGCGACGGTTCGATGGCCAGTGTGCTGAAGGCCCGGCTGGAAAAGCTCGCTTGTGATTTTCCGTTGAAGAACAATTATTTCGCCTGGCAGGCTTTCGCCCGCCGCTATCCCAATCCGGGCGAAGCCGCCCTGCCCGCCTATCTCGAAGAGGCCAACTACAAGGCGATCCGCAACAATGTCGATCGCGTCGGCATCCACCACGCCAATCTGATCGAATTCCTGGCCGGCAAGGACGCTGGGACCGTCGACCGCTTCATCCTGCTCGACGCGCAGGACTGGATGACCGATGACCAGCTAAACGCGCTGTGGTCGGAGATCACCCGCACCGCTTCGGTCGGTGCCCGCGTCATCTTCCGCACCGCTGCCGAACCCAGCCTGCTGCCCGGCCGCGTCTCGACTTCGCTGCTCGACCAGTGGAACTATGAGGACGAGGCCTCGCGCGACTATTCGGCCCGCGACCGCTCGGCGATCTATGGCGGCTTCCACCTCTATGTGAAGCGCGCGGCATGAGCACGAGCGAACTGCCGGCCGACCACGCCGAACTGATGGACGGCGTCTATCGCTGGCAGCGCCATATCTACGATCTGACCCGCAAATATTACCTGCTCGGCCGCGACCAGATGATATCGGGGCTGGACGTGCCGGCGAACGGCACAGTGCTCGAACTCGGCTGCGGCACCGGCCGCAACATTGCGCTTGCCGCCCGCCGCTATCCGGAGGCGCGCTTCTTCGGTCTCGATATTTCGGCGGAAATGCTGGAGACGGCCAGCAAGGCCATTGGCCGTGAAGGCCTGTCCGGTCGCGTCGTGCTGGCGCGCGGCGATGCCACCGATTTCGACGCCAAGACACTGTTCGGCGTCGAGCGTTTCGACCGCATCTTCGTGTCCTACTCGTTGTCGATGATCCCTGGCTGGGAAAAGACGGTTTCAGCAGCGCTTGCAGCACTTGCGCCCGGGGGCTCATTGCATGTCGTCGATTTCGGCCAGCAGGAAGGCCTGCCGCGCTGGTTCCGGGCCGTGTTGCGCGGCTGGCTCAGGAAATTCCACGTCGCGCCGCGTGAATCGTTGCGCGAAGTCCTGGAATCGGAATCTCGGCGAACCGGCGCAAGTTTCCGTTTCCGCACGCTTTATCGCGGTTATGCCTGGCTGGCGGTGATCGCGCAGCCAAGAGTCTAATGTAGCGCCTTCGCCAGCGCGCCAAGCATCACCTGCGGCCGGTAGCCGAGCTTGGCCGGCGTCAGCCCGAGCCGCACCACGACCAATTGCTCTGAAGGGATGATGGCGATCGTCTGGCCGTCATGGCCCTCCATCCAGTAGGTATCCTTGGGCAGGCCGGCGGCGACGCCGGCGCCAGGATTTTCCTCGTCGCCCGGCGCTTCGATCCACAACTGCCCCTTGCCATAAACCTTCGAGGCCGGCGCCGGCTCGCGCATCCAGTCGACGAAACCGGCCGGCAGGATCTGGTTGCCGTTCCACACCCCGCCCTGCAGCAGGAACTGGCCGAAGCGCGCCCAGTCGTGGCCGGTGGCGTAGAGATAGGATGAGCCGACGAAGGTGCCCTCTTCGTCTGTTTCGAGCACCGCGCTTTGCATGCCAAGCGGCGCGAACAGCGCGGTCCGTGGCCAAGCCAGCGCCTTCGCCTTGTCGCCGATCGCGTCCTGCCACAGCCGCGACAGCATCACCGCCGTGCCGCTCGAATAGGAGAAGACCTTACCCACTTCGCCGGTCATCGGCTTGGATTCGGCGAAGCCCGCCATGTCGGGCTCGAGATAGAGCATGCGCGTCACATCGGCGACGTCGCCATAATCCTCGTTGAATTCCAGCCCGCTCGACATCGCCATCATGTCGGCGAGACTGATGGCGGCGCGGCCGTCCGCCTTCCAGGGGACGAACAGGCCCTGATTGGTCACCGCCATCTTGCCGTCCTTGACCAGCGTGCCGACAAGCGCGGCATTGACCGTCTTGGTCATCGACCAGCCGAGCAGCGGCGTCTTCGCCGAAAACCCGTCGCCATAGCGCTCGGCAACGATGCGGCCGTTCTTCACCACCACCACAGCCCGCATGCCGGTTCCGGTCATCCCTGCATCGTCGAGGATCTTGCCGATCTCGGGATTCTGCGAGGCATCGACCCGATCTCCCTCCGGCCACAGATCGCCCCTGGTGGTTGCCGACGCTTCGGCGGGGATTGTCGTGCGCCGTACCTTGCCGACATCGCCATCGGGAACCAAGGCGCAACCCAAGCCGTCGCGCGCGACGGCAACGCTCTTGCCGAGGAAGCCGAGCAGCCCGGCCGAGACGGTCCCCCTGTTCTTGTCGACCGACACTTTCATAAGCCTGAGCAGTGGATGGCCAGGTGCCTGCACGTCGACGGCAAGCACCTCATTGGGATCACGTCCGGCGATAAAAACATTCGAGCAGACGATCTTGGCCGAATAGCCCGAACCGACGCGGATCAGTTCCGGCGGCGCGATGTAGAGCCAGGCAAACAATGCGGCGACCGCCAGCACGACCAGGCCAAGCAGCCATTTGATGATCTTCACGACGACCCGCATCTTTTAAGTCCCTGCTTTTCCGCTGCCCGGCGGCTTGCGGCTCGGTTTATGTCATCGATTTGCCGCCATTGCTTCCGCAAAATCGGTGTTCTTGTCGAGCGCCGTCAACCTGTTATCAACCATGATCGGCGATCACTGGTGCATGTCGCCCAAAAGTGCTGAGCGGTTTTGGGATAACGACATGCACGAGAAATAGAGAATCGGGCGATGCTGTGGGGCGATCGTCTGGTCTGGTGGGGCTACCCGCAACAACAAAACCCAACAGCGACCGGCTGATTCCGGCTCGGGAAATGCGATGCGCCGTTTCGCGGCCCTCATCACGTTGACGCTGCTGGCCGCCTGCTCGACCGCCGGCGATCTCGTGCCGTCGATGTCGCCTTCGAGCAGCCCGACGGTTGCGGTGCACGCACCGCGTTTCGAAGACTCCAAGCCGCATGAATGGGACAGCGGCGCGCCCTGGAATTACGCCGTTCACGGCACCGATGTCTCCAAGTACCAGACGTCGGTCGACTGGCCGACAGCCAAGGCCAGCGGCATCTCCTTTGCCTTCATCAAGGCGACCGAGGGCGGCGATCGTTTCGACGATTATTTCAACGAGCATTGGGCCCGCACCAAAGCCAATGGCATTCCGCGCGCGGCCTACCATTTCTTCTATTTCTGCACGCCGGCCGCCACCCAGGCGCGCTGGTTCATCGAAAACGTGCCTGTCGACCGCTCGGCCATGCCGCCGGTGCTCGACATGGAATGGAACCCGAAATCGCCGACCTGCCGGCTGCGTCCGGATTCGGCGACGGTGCGCGCGGAGATGACCACCTTTCTTGAAATCGTCGAACGGCACTATGGCAAAAAGCCGATCATCTACACCTCGGTCGACTTCTTCGACGACAACGACCTTTCGACGTTCCGCGGCTATCCCTACTGGCTGCGCTCGGTTGCCGGCCATCCCCGCCAGAAATACGGCAGCCACCCCTTCACCTTCTGGCAGTACACCGGAACCGGCATCGTTCCCGGCATGACCGGCAAATCCGATATCAACGTTTTCAACGGCAGCGAAACCGCCTGGAAAAAGTGGCTGCGGCAGAACACGCATTGACACCGGGCGCAACGGCAGCGAAGCCGTCCGAAACCGCAGGCCGCGGCAGAACACCCGTTGACACCGGCGCCGCCGCCTGCTTTTCGACGGTCCATGCGAACCGATTTGCAACCACAGGGATATCAGGGCCGGAAACAGTCGAAGAACCGACTGCGCTCCGGGCTGCTCGCGGCCCTGCTGCTCAGCGCCGCGGCCATGCCGGCGGCAGCGCAGGAATGCGGCGGCGACTTCGAAGCCTGGAAACAAGGCGTGGCGGCGGAAGCCAAGGCAGCCGGTGTCGGCGCTGTCGGCCTCGATGCGCTGGAAGCCGCCAACATCGACGACAAGGTGCTGGCGCGCGATCGCGCCCAGGGCGTCTTCGCCCAGACCTTCATCCAGTTCTCCAACCGCATGATCTCGGCCTACCGGCTGAAGCAGGGTGCGGCCAACCTGAAGAAATACGCCGACGTCTTTGCCCGCGCCGACCAGCAGTTCGGCGTCCAGGCGCCGATCATCACCGCCTTCTGGGGGCTGGAGACCGATTTCGGCGCAGTGCAGGGCGATTTCCACACGCTGAGCGCCTTGGTGACGCTGTCGCATGACTGCCGCCGCCCGCAGCTGTTTAGGCCGCAGCTGGTGCCGCTCTTGATGCTGATCGATCGCGGCGCCGTGCCGGCCGACGTCACCGGCGCCTGGGCCGGCGAGGTTGGCCAGACGCAGATCCTGCCCTCCGACTATCTGGCGCGCGGCGTCGACGGCGACGGCGATGGCATCGTCGACCTCAGGCGCAGCGTGCCCGACGTGATCATGACAACGGCCAACAAGGTGCTGTCGCGCGGCTGGAAACGCGACCAGCCCTGGATCGAGGAAGTGCGCGTGCCCGAGGACATGCCGTGGGAGCAGACCGGCCGCACAAACAAGCTGCCGCTGTCGCAATGGGCCGCCTGGGGCGTTACCAATCCCGACGGCACGCCGCTGATCGACAACGGCCTGAAGGCCGGCCTGGCGCTGCCGATGGGCCGCAAGGGCCCGGCCTTCCTCGCCTATGACAATTTCGACGTCTATCTCGAATGGAACCAGTCCTTCACCTACGCCCTGACGGCGGCAAACCTCGCGGCGCGGTTGGCAGGGGCAAAGCAGTTCGATCCGCGCAATCCCGAAACCGGGCTCAATGGCGATCAAATGAAGGAATTGCAGACCAAGCTCGAAGCGCGTGGCTACGATGTCGGCACGGTCGACGGCATTCTGGGCACCAACACTCGCGAAGCCATCCGCAAGGAACAGATGCGGCTTGGCATGCCGGTCGATGGCTGGCCGACGCCGGAACTGTTGGGGAAGTTGTGAAGAAGTAGGCAGCAGGGCGTAGGCAGTAGAACCTCCCCAAGCTGTATTCCCTATTCTCTAGTCCTCGCCCGAACGAAATCGATAAATGCTCTCAAAGCCGGCGGGACGTGTCTCGAACTTGGGTGATACAGGAAGAAGCCTGGGAAGCTGGGCGACCAGGGCTCAAGAAATCTCACCAGCCTGCCAGCCCCGATCGACGGCTGGACCTGATAGTCGATCATGTAGGCGACACCGGCTCCACCCAGCGCCGCATTCAGCATCAGCCCGGTGTCGTTGACGGTCAGGCTGCCCTGGACTGCGATTTCAAGAACCCGTTTGCCGCGCGAAAACTCCCACCGGTAGATGTTGCCGCCGCCCGGCCATTGAAAATTGATGCATTGGTGCTGGTGCAGATCCTGGGGATGACGGGGAATTGCGCGGCCTTCAAGGTAGGCCGGGGCAGCCACCGCCGCCATTTGCAGATCCTCGCTGAGCTTGACTGCCACCATGTCCTTCTGCAGCCGCTCGCCGAGACGGATCCCGGCATCGAACCGGCCCTGGACAATATCGGTCAGCATGTCGTCGACGATCACCGTCAGCGCGATTTCGGGATAGGCGCGCTGGAAGTCTCCCAGGATAGGCGCGATGAAACGCATCGCCGCGACGCGCGACACGTTGATGCGCAGCGATCCCGCCGGCCGATCCCGTCCGGCCTGAACGTCGGCAACAGCACCGTTCAGTTCGCCGAATGCAGCCACCAGCCGGGCAAACAGCGTATCGCCGGCAGCGGTCGGTGAAACACTGCGGGTCGTGCGGTTGAGCAGCCTGACCCCGATACGAGCCTCCAACTGCCGGATCGATTGGCTGAGCGACGGCGGTGACACACGCAGCCGCGCCGCGGCGCGAACGAAACTGCCCTCCTCCACGATCGCGGCAAATGCCTTGAGCTGGGAGAATTCGGAACCACGCATTGTGTATTCCTGGATTAACAAGCCAGTTAGATAATAGTCCATTATATGATCAGTTGTATTGCCCTATTTCTCAACCATCGGCCTGCCGACCGCGGGCCTGAACGGTTGAAGGAATTGATCATGTCCCAGTCCTTGCGAGGTAAAACCGCACTCGTCACCGGCAGTTCGCGCGGTATCGGGCGAGCCATCGCCGAGGGGCTCGCGGCCAAGGGCGCTGCCGTCGTCGTCAATTATGTCAGCAACCGGAAAGCAGCTGACGAGGTCGTGGTCGCTATCGCCAGCAAGGGCGGAAAGGCAATCGCCATTGAGGCCGACATGTCCGTTCTTGCCGATGTCCGTCGCCTGTTCGACGAGACCGAGAACCAATTGGGCGCGATAGATATTGTCGTTGCCAATGTCGGCGTCGCCATCATCAAGCCGTCCATCGAGGTGAGTGAAGCCGATTTCGACCTTGTCTTCGGAACCAATGCCAAGGGCACGTTCTTCACGCTTCAGGAAGCAGCGCGCCGTGTACGCGACGGCGGCCGGATCATCGCGGTCTCCACTGGCGGCACCAAGATGTTCTTCACACAGACGGCGCTCTATCTCGGCAGCAAGGGTGCCGTCGAACAATTCGTCCGCGTGCTCTCGCGGGAACTCGGGGCACGCGGCATCACCGTGAATGCACTGTCGCCGGGCTTCACCGACACGGACCTGCTTCCCGAGCGCGATCGTGCCGTGGCCGCCGGCATGTCGCCCTTCGGCAGGATTGGCGCCACGCGCGACGTTGCCGATGTCGCGGTCTTCCTGGCCAGCGACGAGGCCCGCTGGCTGACCGGCGAGAATATCCAGGCCGGTGGCGGGGTGGCCTAATCCGCCATCGTCTCCAGGCTGGCAAAGCCCTCCGGCGCATCGCCTTCGTCGAAGGGCGTCGTCACCTCGACGAAAGTGTCGGGATAGAAACCGTTGAAGCGGGTCCGCAGCGACAGCGAATAGGCGCCGATATGGCCGATCTCGATCCAGTCGCCGGTGTCGACGGTTTCCGGTAGCCAGAACGGCCTGGACAGGATGTCGACGGAATCGCAGGTCGCGCCGCAGACCTTGAACGGCACGATGTTCTTCTCCTCGCCATTGCGCGAGCGGATCGCCGGATCGGGGATGAATCGCGCCGGCAGCGTGATCTTGCCGGTCCATGAATCCGACAGCGACGCCCAGATGCCGTCATTGATGTAGAGCCGCTTGCCCTTGCGCAGCAGCACGCGCACGATCAGTGAAAGGCAGCGCGCCACGATCACCCGACCAGGCTCGGCCACCAGCGGCACCTGGTCGAACTGATATTCCACGAGGTCGCCCGACAGCCGCGACATGATCTGGCCGAGCGACGGCATCTCGACCTGCTTGCGGTTGGGATCATGGCCATATTCGGCGGGAAAACCGCCACCGACGTCGAGACCGGCCACGTCGAAGGTCAGCCGGTTGCGCACCCAGTCGGCCGAGGCCAGCGCCCGCTCATAAGTGTCGGGATCCTCGATCTGGCTGCCGACATGGAAGCAAAGCCCAACCTTGTAGCCGGTGCGGTTGAGCCGCTCGGCAAGCTCCACCGCATAGGCCGGCCCGGCGCCGAATTTCTTCGACAGTTCGTAAGCCGCCGAGCCCTTGGTCTGGATGCGCACGAAGACGCTGATGGCGCCCGGATCGATATCGAGCGCACGCACCACGCGCGTCAGCTTGGTGATCTCGTCCTCATGGTCGAGCGAAATGACGCGGATGGCGTATTTCTCCAGCGCCAACTTGATGTCCGACTGCGCCTTGACCGGATGCATGTAGAGCATCTCGGCATCGGGTGAGACCGCACGCACGGCGGCGAACTCGCCGGGCGAAGCCACATCGAAGGCAGTGACGCCGGCTTCGACCAGCGCCTTCAGCACGATCTGCTCGCCATTGGTCTTGACCGCATAGGCGGTCTTGCCGGGAAACATGCCCATGAATTGTTTGGCGTCCGCCTTCAGCACCTGCGGGCGAAAGCAGTAGACCGGGTCGTCAGGACGAAGCGCCAGCGCCGCCTCGCGGGCATTCTCGAATCGCTGCATGGACGAATCCCCTGACTTCTCGGCTGCGCACAATTAATCCAAGCTAGCGGCTAAAGAAAACGATTCTGTGTCTCGCGGCGCTGATGCTACGGCGTTAGGTCCAAATGGGTACGTCTGCCATCCGATCAGGTTTCGGGTGGCCCTTGTCGCTGGACCCGATATGCCTTTTGCCTGACCGACTGGCGCTCGCGCCGTCTGGGGAGGACGATTCGAAATGGCAATTGCCACGACATCCGTGCAGCGCGGACCGATGACGCTCAGGGACTGGGGCCAGCTTCTGCTGCTCGGCGCGATCTGGGGTGGCTCGTTCTTCTTTGCCCGCATCGCCGTTGCCGAGATGCACCCGCTGGTGCTGGTGCTGTTTCGCGTCGCCATCGCGGCCGTCGCGCTGCAGCTCTATCTCGCCATTCGCGGCCCGTCCTTCCGCCTCGCCTTTCCACATGCCGGCCTGTTTTTCCTGCTGGCGCTCGCCAACAATGTCGTGCCGTTCTCGCTGATCTTCGCCGGCCAGACCGCGCTTGGCGCCGGCGTCGCCTCGGTGCTCAATGCGACGACGCCGTTCTGGACGCTGATCCTCGCCAATGCGCTGACATCGGACGAAAAGCTGTCGTGGAACAAGCTTGCCGGCATCGGGCTCGGCATCGCCGGCACCGCGGTCATGATCGGCCCCGGCCTGCTGGCCGGGCTCGGCGGCCCGGTCTGGGCGAAGTTCGCGCTGATCGGCGCCTCGCTGTCCTACGCTGTCGCGCTGATGATCGCCCGCCGCTTCAAGGGCATGCCCTCGCCCGTCATCGCCACCGGACAATTGACGGCGTCGACCATCATCATGATCCCGGTGGTGCTGTTCACCTACGGCCGGGCCGGCCTGTTCTCGGCCTCGCCGCCGGTCTGGGCGGCGGTGCTGGCGCTGGCGCTGCTGTCCACGGCCTTCGCCTACATTCTCTATTTCAACCTCGTCGCCTCTGCCGGCGCCACCAACGCGTCGCTGGTCACGCTCATCGTCCCGGCCAGCGCCATTCTGCTGGGCCTGCTGTTCCTCGGCGAGCGGCTCGCTCTGTTCGAGTTTTGCGGCATGGCCTTGATCGCCTTCGGCCTGGTGACGATCGACGGACGGGTGTTTGGTCGGCGCTAGTGCATGTCGCTCAAAAGTGGACCCGGTTTTGAGAGAACGACATGCACAAAAACAAAGACCTAAAGCGCGTTGCGTGAATCCGCTCAAACGCGACGCGCTTTAGGGATGGTAGCGCTGCCATGCCACGCTTCCGCCACAGACCCGTCACAATTTATTCACAGCCCGCCGGCGGGCAATTGCCGAAGAGTTTCAATGCCTAACACCAAATGGCAGGTCGCAAATTCCACAATCGCGTCGCATTGCAGCATATTTTCCGCTTGCCTGTGGCACAAATGACCCTAGACTCCGCCCATAGCTCTTTCATAGAGGAGGCTATGACATGGGACTTACGAGGCCAATCAACGCATTGATGATCTGTGCTGCATTTGCCTTCATTGGCGCCCTTATCATAGGCGTTCTTCCGTAACCGCCAGAGCGGAAGAAGATAGCAGCAAATAGCCCACAAATTCGAAAGGCCGGGTTTTTCGCCCGGCCTTTTGCATTTCAGATCATCACGGTGAGACTCAGGCCGCGGCCGACCCAGCCACTTCCGTTTCGTGCGAGCGGATGCCGATCATGTGGCAGATCGCGAACACCAGGTCGGCCCGGTTCATGGTGTAGAAGTGGAAATCGCTGACGCCGCGCTCGACAAGGTCGAGCACCTGCTCCGCGGCCACGGCCGATGCCACCAAAGCATGCGTCTGCGGGTCGTTTTGCAGCCCCTCGAAGCGCTCGGCCAGCCATGCCGGCACCAGCGCACCGCAGCGTGCCGAGAAATTGGCGACCTGGGTGAAATTGTGCACCGGCAGGATGCCGGGCACGATCGGGATGTAGATGCCGGCGCGGCGCGCCTTCTCGACGTAACGCTCGTAGAGATCGTTGTCGAAGAAGAACTGGGTGATCGCCCGCGTCGCGCCATTGTCGGCCTTGCGCTTCAGCATGTCGAAGTCGGTGGCGAAGTCAGGGCTTTCCGGATGCTTTTCCGGATAGGCCGAGACCGAAATGTCGAAATCGCCGGCGCCCTTCAGCGCGCCGACCAGTTCGGCGCCATTGGCATAACCATCGGGATGCGGCCGGTAGGCGGTGCCGACGCCCGCCGCTGGATCGCCGCGCAAGGCGACGAAGCGTTTCACGCCCATCTCGGCGAATTCGCGAACCACGGCGTCGACCTCATGGCGGGCGGCGTCAACGCAGGTCATGTGCGCCGCCGGCGTCAGCGTCGTCTCGTTGAGGATGCGCTTGACCGTGCGGGCCGTGCGCTCGCGCGTCGAGCCGCCGGCGCCATAGGTCACCGAAACGAATTTCGGCTTCAGCGGCTCCAGCCTGGTGACGGTGTCCCAGAGCCGCGCCTCCATCTCGTCGGTCTTCGGCGGAAAGAACTCGAAGGAGACGCGGACCTTGTCGCCAATGTCGGGACGGCGGGAAAAGCGGAACTGGTTCATCAGGCGGTTTCCCCAATTTGGTATGCTTTGGCCGGCAAAGAGTCGTTGGAAGGTTCGGCGATCAGCACGCGGCGGTCGCGGCCGAGCCACAGCTTGACGGTGAGCCTGGCTTCGTTGCTGCCGCGCGGCTCGAACTCCTGGGCATCTTCGAGGTCGAGTTCAGCCTCGGCAAACCATTCCGATATCTGCCGATCGGAAAAGCCCAGTCTGACATGCGCATGCTGATCACGCAGGAACTCCAGCGCATGCGGCGCGAAGTCGACGATTACCAGCCGGCCCGCCGGGCGCAGCAGCCTCGCCGCCTCGCGGATGGCGCGGGCGGGGTCATCGAGATAGTGCAGCACCTGATGGATGGTGACGAGGTCGAAGGCATCGCGCTCGACCGGCGGCGCAAAGATGTCGCCCTGGCGGACCTGCGCATTGGCAATGCCGGCCTTGTCGAGATTGGCGCGCGCCACCGTCAGCATCTCGCGCGACATATCGATGCCGACGCCACGCCGGTAGAGCGGCGAGAAGATCTCAAGCAGGCGCCCGGTGCCGGTGCCAAGATCGAGCATCGACTGGAACGGCCGCTTGCCGACCAGTTTGAGGAGTGCTGCTTCCACCGCGCGGTCCGGCACATGCAGCGAGCGGATATGGTCCCAGCTCGCAGCGTTTTCGGAAAAATATTCGGCGGCGCGATCCTGCCGCTTGCGCTTGACCGACGCCAGCCGCTCAAGGTCGCGCTCGACCTGCGGGTCGGCGCCGCGAATGCCGGAGACCAGCCCCATGACGAAGTCGCGCGCGGAATCGGTATCTGACAGCCGGAAGAACGCCCAGGAGCCTTCCTGATAACGGCCGATCAGCCCTGCTTCCAGCAACAGCTTCAGATGGCGCGACACGCGCGGCTGCGACTGGCTGAGGATCTCGGTGAGATCGGACACGGTAAGGTCGCCGCGCGACAACAGCGCCAGGATGCGCAGGCGGCTCGATTCGGCCGCCGCCTTCAATGTATCCACCATCGTATCGAGCGAGACATGCATTGGCGTATTCTCGTTGAAAAGATATAAACATATGTTTATGTCAGCTTTAACGACATGGCAAGACCTATGTCGCTTCCTGACAAGAAAATGCCGCACGTGTGATCCCCATGGCCGGAAAGCGCTTTTCCGTCACGATCGACGGAAACCTATGCTAGAGGCGAAAGCCATGTTCGAGACGCGCGACGGCGAAAAGCTCCTGCAGTCAGACCCGGCTGACATGCCGCCGGATGGCCACATCGTGTTCATCGGCCGCATCGCCTCGCCATGGACATCGCGGGAAAGCTGCCCCAAGAACATGCGCGCGGCCCGCGAGACGGGACAGGCGGCGACGGTTGTCATCGACCCACCCTATCGCGAGGGCCTGCTTGCGCTGGAGCGCGCCAGCCACATCATCATCCTATCCTGGCTGCATCACGCACCGCGGGGACTGATTGTCCAGAAACCCCGCCATGCGGCTGAACCGAAAGGCGTTTTCTCGTTGCGCTCCCCCGCCCGGCCGAACCCGATCGGACTCCACGTAGCCAAGCTGACCGCCGTCGATATCGATACAGGCCGCATCGATATCGACGCCATCGATGTGCTCGACGGCACGCCGGTGATCGACATCAAACCCTATTTCGCCTCGACCGATGCCTTTGCCGGGGCAACCATTGCCGGGCGCGACGAGACATGAGCGCGCCCACCGGCCGCCGCCGCGCCATCGCCAAGGCGCTGACCGCGCTGCTGCCGCTGGCGCCCTATGCCGACATGGAGAAAATCCGCGCCGAGGCTGGTGCGGTGCATATGAAGACGCTGCCGCCGAGCATTGCCGTATGGCTGGCGACGATCGCCCATATCAGGCACGGCCATACCGACTATGAGAAACTGCTGGCCGAGGGCTATGATCGCGACTCGGCGCGGTTCTTCGTCATCGAGCAGACCAACATGGTGCTGACCCGCTGGCGTGCTACGCGCCTGCTCGATGCCGACGACGAAGAGGAATGACTGTTTTTGTGCATGTCGTTCTCTCAAAACCGGGACCACTTTTGAGCGACATGCATTAGGCTACTGCCGGCTCAGCACGGCAACGGCGTTGTAGGGCTGGCCGTCGGCCTGCCCGACCCAGGTCCAGGACAGGTTTCCTTTGAAGAACCGGACGGTGATGCCGCCACCGTCGATGCACTTATCCTGACCGTAGGCGATATTTTCCCGGTATTCCGCCGAACTCTCGTCCCGGGAAATCTGGGTCAAGGATCCTCCGCAGCCAAGTGAAGGATAGTCGATCGACGCAGCGCCATCGCCAATGGTCATGGCGATTGCCCAGTCGGCGCCGGCAGCCCCGGCCGGACTCTGATGGCCGCTGCCGGTCCAGATGCCGTTGAGCCCCGTCGCGTTGACCACGCAAGGCACGTTCTGGAAGATCGGCGTCAACTCGCTGCCCGTCTTCTCGCAGCGATAGGTCTGGCCGTTCTGGCACAGCTCCTCTCCCTCGCGCGCGCACTGCGCAAAGGCCTCGCCGGTAACGAAGACGAGGAAAACTGCAAAGATGATGGTCTGAAAAAATCTGCCCATGTTGCCCCCTCCCGGCCGGATATTTTCATGGCTGACCATAGGGCAAATCGAATGTGCTACCTAGGACAAACAGCGCTGCCTGAGTGGCTCTATGCCGTCGACTGAAGGCCGCTAGCCTGATCATCCTGCATTGAGCCGAAGGGACCAACCGCCATGAACCGAAGCGCAGCAGCAGGTAGCATTGCGCCATTGCCGACCCTGTCCGAGCGCCATATCGACCCGCATTCCTATCCCGACGGTATCGCCTTCCTCGACGGCCAGTATCTGCCGATGTCGCAAGCAAAAATCTCGGTGCTGGATTGGGGTTTTCTGCATTCCGACGCCACCTACGACACCGTCCATGTCTGGGACGGCAGCTTCTTCCGCCTCGACCTGCATCTCGACCGCTTCTTCGCCAGCTTGCAGAAACTGCGCATGACGGTCCCGTTCGACCGCGACGGGGTGAGCGAAATCCTGCACAATTGCGTGGCGCTCTCGGGCCACCGCGCCGCCTATGTCGAGATGCTGTGCACGCGCGGCGCTTCGCCGACCTTCAGCCGTGATCCGCGCCAGGCGATCAACCGCTTCATGGCATTTGCCGTGCCGTTCGGTTCGGTCGCCAATGCCGAGCAGTTGCGGCGTGGACTGCATGTCGCCATCAGCGACAAGGTGCGCATTCCGCCGGCCTCGATCGACCCGGCGATCAAGAACTACCACTGGCTCGACCTGGTGCGCGGCCTCTACGATGCCTATGACCGTGGCGGCGAGACGGCGCTGGTCCTCGACTTCAACGGCAATGTCGCCGAAGGCCCCGGCTTCAACGTGTTCTGCGTCAAGGATGGCAGCCTGTCGACGCCGGCCATTGGCGTGCTGCCCGGCATCACCGGGCGCACTGTCTTCGATCTCTGCGCCGAAGCCGGCCTTGCCGCCACGGCCGCCGATGTCAGCGTCGCCGCGCTGAAGGCTGCCGACGAAGTCTTCATCACCTCCACCGCCGGCGGCATCATGCCGGTGACGATGATCGACGGCACGCCAATCGCTGACGGCAAGGTCGGGCCGTTTACCAGCCGGCTGATGGCGCTCTACTGGCAAAAGCATGACGACCCGGCCTGGTCGAGCCCGGTGCGCTACCCCTGACCAGCCGAGCGCCTTGCTTAGCCGGACGGTCGGGGCAAAAAAGATTCCTCCTCGCCTCTGGAAAATCGCGCGATGCGCCGTATATGGCAGAAACGGAGAAGCCTCCGTTTCCATCCCCAATTCACGGCCCGCATGGGCAAGGATTCCACGTCATGACATCAAAGGTTTGGTTCATCACCGGATCGTCAAAAGGTTTTGGCCGCGTCTGGGCCGAGGCTGCGCTCGCGCGTGGCGACCGGGTCGCCGCAACCGCACGCGATGCCGGCACGCTCGCCGATCTCGTCGCAAAATACGGCGACAACATCGCCGCGATAAAGCTCGACGTCACCGACAAGAAGGCCGTCGTTGCCGCGATTGCCGAGGCACACAAGCGCTTCGGCCGTCTCGACGTCGTCATCAACAATGCCGGCTATGGCCATTTTGGCGCCATCGAGGAAGTCAGCGAGCAGGAAGCCCGCGACCAGATCGAGACCAACGTCTTCGGCGCGCTCTGGGTCACGCAGGCGGCGCTGCCGATCATGCGGGCGCAGCGTTCCGGCCACATCATCCAGATCTCGTCGATCGGCGGCGTCAACGCCTTTGCCTCGCTTGGCCTCTACCACGCCTCCAAATGGGCGCTCGAAGCCTTCAGCCAGTCGCTCAGCCTGGAAGTCGCTGAGTTCGGCATTCATGTGACGCTGGTCGAGCCGGGCGGCTTCTCGACCGACTGGTCCGGCGCCTCGGCCAAGACCTCGAAAGCGATCGAGGCCTATGCACCCGCCCGCGCCGCCATGGCCGAGCGCCGCAGCCGCGCCGTGGCCGGCGATCCCGAGGCCACCGGACCGGCAATGCTTGAAATCGTCGACGCGGCCGAGCCGCCGCTGCGCGTGTTCTTCGGCGACGGCGGCCTGCCGATGATCAAACAGGAATACGCCAACCGCATCGCGCTCTGGGAAAAGTGGGACCACGTTTCCATCGAGGCGCAGGGCGCGAAGAAGAACCGCAAGGCAGCCTGAACACGTCTGTTAAATCCGGCTGCGCCGTCCCGGCGGCGCAGCCAGCTCTCGTATCGTTGAGCTACGGTCGATAAATCCACTGCTCCGGCACGCGCACCGAGATCTCTTCGCCGACCGTGATGCTGCCCGGTTTCTCTACCCAGCCAACCAGGCCGCGCAACCGCTTCGCCGCCTTCGGGAAGGCCAGCGCGCCCATCTCGTGATCGGCCATATCAGCATTTTCGGCGACCGAACGCCCGGCAAGGCGGCAAGGCCCATTCTGCGCATCGACCTTGATCGTTACCCCGCCTTTGAAGAACAGCAGCGTGCCTGAAGGCAACATCGAGAGATGCGGAACGCCCTCGATTAGCAGATTGGCGCCTATCCATTCCGGCTTGATCTCGGCTAGCCCCATCCGTCCGGCAACGATGGCCAGTTCGTCCGCCGCCACGATCGACAACTGTCGCTCGTGGCGCATTTCGGTGCCGCGTGGATACCATGGCTCGCGCCCGCCGGAGCGACGCGTGGCGCCGGCATGAAAGTCGCCTGATATGCCGTCGAAGCCGAGCTGCAATGCTTCCACCGGGCGCGTCTGAAAATGATCTGATGGCGCGACGTAGAGTGCCGCCACCTTGGCGGCCAGCTTCCTGGCCGGGATGATTTCGACCGGCTTCTCAGCTTCGGGGAAAAGGTCCAGCGTGGTGTCCTGTCTCTGAATCATGCCTTTGGTTTTGCCTCCCGAGCGGCAAGGCCGCAAGAGCGGTTTCGGCCAAAGCCCGCAGCTCTTCGACCGAAGCGCCGTCCCGCGCCTGGATCGACATGCCGTTCATGGTCCCGGCCAGGTATTTGGCGATGCCCTCAACGGGAATTCCTTCCGGCAAGTCACCTTTTGTCTTGCCCTCCGCCAGCCGTCCAGCGATCGCCGCTTCGCTCGCCTTGCGATATGTCTTGAGTTCATCGGCGATGGCTTGCGCCTGCGGCGAAGTCGCCAGCGCACCGCTGACGAACAGGCAGCCACCGGGCTTGCCGGGCCTGGAATAGGCCTCCGCTGCCCCTAGCAGCAACCGCCGGATGGCCTCCCGCGTCGACACCGGTGCGCTCAGCGCCTCCAGCGCAAAGCCGATCTCTGTCTGGTGGTAGCGCTCAAGCGCCTTGCGGAACAAAGTCTCCTTGTCGGTGAAGGCATTGTAGATCTGCGGCGGCGTCAGCCCCATCGCCTCGCGCAGCATGGTGAGCGACGTCGCCTCGTAGCCATGCTCCCAGAACAGATGCATCGCCGCATCCAGTGCCCGGTCGGGGTCGAAGGCACGCGGCCGGCCGCCACGCGGCTTTTCCAAATCATCCATAGCGATCGTTACGAAACCTGTTGACTCGCTCTCCCTCCATAACGTAACAATCGATACGAAACATGGCAAGAAGCAACTACAGTCCATGCGATCTCCAGGAGAGGATAGAAAAATGCCCATCACCGTAACCGCACCGCAAGGCGTACTGACCCCGGCCGGAGAGCGCGAGATCCTGCCGCGTCTCAGCGCCGCCCTGATCGAAGCGTCCGGCGCCACCGGCAATGCGTTCTTCACCGCGATCGTCGGCGGTACTGTCCACATCTTGCCGCCGCACCACATCTATGCCGGCGGTGCCAATCGGCCTGTCGTCATGGTCGAGTTGAAATTGCCCAACATTGGCCTCGGCTCGCTTGAAGCCCGCAGCGCTTTCATCACCGCTGCCGCCAGCATCGTTGCCGAGCTTTGCATCCCCGGTCACAAGCCCGAAAACACCTGGATCAACATCGTCAATGCGCCCGACGGTGGTTGGGGCATCGGCGACAGGCAATTTACCGGCGACGCGCTGATCGCAGCCGCAACCGCTGCCGCGCATTGACGTGGCAAGCGCAACGACCAGGAACAAACCGATGCGGCTCTCCCCTTCGCTGTTCTTCACCACCAATTGCGAACCGGCGCTGGCCTTCTACGAACAGTGTGGGCTTGGCCGAGCAACCATCCTGCTGCGCTGGGGCGACAACGGCATGCCGGTGCGAACCGAAGCCATGCGGGGAAAGGTGCTGCATGCGCGCTTCGAAGGTCCGGGCGTGCTGTTTCATGCCTCGGACAATGACGATGCGGAGCCGATGAAAGGCTCCGCTTTGATGCTGGAGTTCGACGACCAGGCCAAAATGCGGGAGCTTTTCGACCGCATGGCCTCGGGCGGCCGGATCACTGTACCGCTGGCACGGCAAATTTGGGGAACCAGCTTCGGCATGCTGGTAGACGCATTTGGCGTGCAGTGGATGTTCTCGGGTGAATGAGCGTGGATCACGATCATCTTACCTGAAAGCGGCACCGGTCCCGTATTGCGCCGCATTGCCGCCGTGCTGCGCCGGCTTCATGGTGAGACAGTCGGTGGAGGTCTCCCATGCGTCCCGGTACGGCAATCGCATTGCTCTGGCTGATCTGGGTGGTGTCCTGGTTTCTAGCCGCCTTTTGGTCCGACCCCGCGCAAAGGCGCGCCGGCATCCAGGCGGAGTTTCGCTATCGCGCTTTGTGGATGATCGGCGCGGTGCTGCTGTTCATTCCCGCGCATGGCTATGCCGGCCGGCTGCGGTTCTGGTTTCCGACCCTTGCCCAAGCCTGGATCTGCGTCGGGATCATTGCCGTTGGCCTGTTGTTCGCCTGGTGGGCGCGGCTGCATCTCGGCCGCCTCTGGTCGGCTTCGGTCACGGCGAAGGCCCAACACCGTGTCGTCGACACCGGCCCCTACGGGCTGGTCCGCCATCCGATCTACACTGGACTGCTCTTGGCAATCCTGGCCACCATGGCGGCCAAGGGCACGGTCTGGGGCATCGCCGGCGCGGTCTTTCTCACCGTCGGCATCGTCGTCAAGGCTAAGCTCGAGGAGCGTTTTTTGCGCGGCGAACTGGGCAGCGCCTATGACGACTATGCCCGCCGGGTGCCAATGCTGGTGCCGTTCACCCCAGCCTGACTACAGCATTCTGAGCAGCGCGCCACCTATCGAATAGCCGGCGCCGAAGGCGCACAGCACGCCGAAATCGCCGGGCTTCATGTCGGCGTGGTTTTCCGAAAGCGCAATGATGGCGCCGGCGCCGGCGGTGTTGCCGAGCCGCTCCAGCACCATCGGCGCACGGTCGTGGTCGACCTCATGGCCGAAGGCCAGTTTCAGGATCATGGCGTTCATCCGCGCATTGGCCTGATGCAGCCAGAAGCGCCGGACGGCTTGCGGCGTCAGCCCGTGCTCGGCCAGGAATTCGACGATGAATTTGTGGCCGGCGACGGTGACTTCCTTGAACACCTTGTTGCCGACCTGTTTGATCAAATTGCCTTCGAGGCTGATCATGTACGGATCGTCCTGGGCAGTGCGGGTGTGGTAGCCCAGATTGGTGCGGATGTTGTTCGACATCTGCGTCCAGGTGCGCGTGTCCAGCACTTCGAAGCGCCCCGGCCGTTTCTCGCCCTTGGCCAGCCCTTCGACCACCATCGCCACGGACGCGTCGCCGAAGATGAAATGCGTCTGCCGGTCGCGAAAATTGAGATGGCCGGTGATGATCTCCGGCGTGACCACCAGGACGCGTTTGTGCGCGCCCGTCCGCACCAGATTGACCGCGATGTGCAAGGCGGCCGCGGCCGACGAACAGCCGAGGCCCATGTCGAAACCGGCGCCGTTGGTGCCCAGCGCCTCCTGCATTTCGATGGCGATCGCCGGATAGGGCCGCTGCTGGTGCGAGGCCGAGCAGATCACCAGGTCGATATCTGACGGATTCAACCCTGCATGGTCGAGCGCCTTCCTGGCCGCGGCCACGCCGAACTCGGCCTGCAGCGACAGCGCATCGTCGGGCCGCGCCGGGATGCGCGGCGCCATGCGGGTCGGGTCGAGAATGCCTTCCCGCTCGATGACATGGCGGGTCTGGACGCCCGAGGCATGGACGATGAAGGCGCTGTCCGATTTCTGCAGCAGCGTCTCGCCGGAGACCTCGCGACGCGCATTCTCGGTATCGACCCAGGCATTGAAGCTGGCGACCAGTTCTTCATTGGTGATCTTGGCTTCAGGGATTTCAACGCCGATGCCGCTGATGATGACGCGATGCATTTCCAATCCGTCCATGCGCAGGCGTTGTCGTCCTCATGTGGGCGACGAATAGGCGCGACGCAACACTTTTCTCACCCGGCCGGTTTACGCCGGCTTAAGACAGGACATTGGCCGGCATTTACCAGAGCGCTAGCCCGCCCGCTTGGCGACAATGAAGATGCGCGGGAAGCGCAGCAACACCTTGCCGTTCGCCGTCTTCGGGTAGGCCTTGGCGATCTTCGCCGTGTAGCTCTCCAGAAACACTTTGCGCTCGTCGGCGTCCAGCGGATCGAGAAAGGGCTTCAACCCGGTCGACTTCACCCATTCGACGATCGCTTCGGCATCAGCCAGCGGATGATTGTAGGCCGTATGCCAAATATCCACCCGGTCGGAGAGCGGCGACAAGAGGTCATAGTAGAACGACACCGGCGGCAACGGCCCGCGCGCCGCACCCGCCATCTTGGCAGTGAACGGCATTTCGGCCGCGGTCTCGCGCATCAGCTGATGCGAAGGCTCAAGCAGATTGTCGGGCATCTGGACGGCGAGCGCGCCGCCGGGCGCGAGAAAGCCCATCAGCCGCTGGAAAACAGCCGGATGCGTAGGCAGCCATTGGAACACCGCATTGGCAAAGATAACGTTGACCGACTCGGCCGGCTGCCATGTCGAGGCGTCCGCAAGGTCGAAGTTGACGCTGGGCAGGCGCGCCCTCGCCTTTTCGATCATGTCGGGAGAGGTGTCGAAACCGCTGATCTGCGCATCCGGCCAACGCTCGACCAGCAGCTCGGTCGAATTGCCCGGGCCGCAGCCAATGTCGACCACCCGGCGCGGGAAATCGACCGGCACTTGCGCGACAAGATCGCGCGCGGGCCGCGTACGCTCATCCTCGAATTTCAGATATTGGGCGGCGGACCAATCAGCCATTTGAGCTCCTCATATCGTCTTGAGAATTCGCCGCCCCGGTTGTTCCCTTACCGCGTCAGCCTCTTGTAGGTCATGCGGTGAGGGTTGACGGCCTCAGGCCCGAGCCGGCGGATCTTGTCCTGCTCGTAATCCTCGAAATTGCCCTCGAACCATTCGACATGGCTGTCACCCTCGAAGGCGAGGATGTGCGTCGCCAGACGGTCGAGGAACATACGATCGTGCGAGATGATGACGGCGCAGCCACCGAAGTTTTCCAGCGCGTCTTCGAGTGCCGCCAGCGTTTCCGTGTCGAGATCGTTGGTCGGTTCGTCGAGCAGCAGCACATTGCCGCCGGTCTTCAGCATTTTTGCCAGATGCACGCGGTTGCGCTGGCCGCCGGAGAGGTTGCCGACCTTCTGCTGCTGGTCGCCGCCACGGAAGTTGAACGACGCGCAATAGGCGCGCGTGTTGGCTTCGAACTTACCGAGCTTGACCACTTCGGCGCCGCCCGAGATTTCTTCCCAGACGGTCTTTGACGGATCGAGCGCGTCGCGGCTCTGGTCGACATAGCCGAGCTTGACCGTCTCGCCGACGCGGACCGTGCCGGCGTCCGGCTTTTCCTGTCCGGTGATCATGCGAAACAGCGTCGTCTTGCCGGCGCCGTTCGGGCCGATGACACCGACAATGCCGCCCGGCGGCAGCTTGAACTCCAGCCCTTCGATCAAGAGCGTGTCGCCGAACCCCTTTGACAGGCCGTCGACCTCGATCACCACATTGCCGAGCCGTTCGCCATGCGGGATGACGATCTGCGTATCTGTCGGACGCCGCTTGTCGGCAGCGTCCAGCAGGTCCTGGAACGCCTGGATACGCGCCTTGGACTTGGTCTGGCGAGCCTTGGGGCTCGACTGGATCCACTCGCGCTCGCGGCCGATGGCGCGCTGGCGGGCGTCGTCCTCGCGGCCTTCCTGCTTGAGGCGCTTGGCCTTGGCTTCGAGGTATTTGGTGTAGTTGCCTTCATAGGGAATGCCGCGGCCGCGATCGAGCTCGAGGATCCATCCGGTGACATTGTCGAGGAAGTAGCGATCGTGGGTGATGATCATCACAGCACCCGGATAGGCGCGCAGATGCTTTTCCAGCCAGGCCGTGGTCTCGGCGTCGAGATGGTTGGTCGGTTCGTCGAGCAGCAGAAGGTCGGGCTGGCGCAGCAGGAGTTGGCAGAGCGCGACGCGGCGGCGCTCGCCACCCGAAAGCTTGGTGACGTCGGCCTCCTTGGGCGGGCAGCCAAGCGCTTCCATCGCCATCTCGACCTGCTGTTCGAGATCCCACAGGTTCAGCCGGTCCATCTCGTCCTGGAGCTTGGCGGACTCGTCCGCCGTCTCGTCGGAGTAGTTCATCATCAGTTCGTTGTAACGTTCGATGATGGCGGTCTTGGCTGCGACGCCTTCCATGATGTTCTCGAACACCGTCTTGCTCGGGTCGAGCGCCGGCTCCTGCGCCAGATAGCCGACGGTGGCGCCTTCGGCGAGCCACGCTTCGCCGTTCCACTCCTTGTCGATGCCGGCCATGATCTTGAGGATCGTCGACTTGCCGGCGCCGTTGGGGCCGAGAATGCCGATCTTGGCGTCCGGGTAGAAGGACAGATGAATGTTTTCGAGCACCTTCTTGGTGCCATAGGCCTTGTTGAGGCCGGCCATGTGATAGATGAACTGGCGTGCCACGCGCGCTTTCCCTGACAGTTGACCGAAAATGTCGGATTGAATGGAGGTTGGGCGCTATGTAGGCGATGCCGGGCCGAACGGCAATCGCTTTTGCCATTTCAAGCCAGGTGTACACCGCACGTTAAGTTTCCCGCCGGTCGCAGGCGCGCTGAAATCTCCGGTTAACCCTTCCGCGTCAAAACAGGATCGATCGCTGGCTTTCCGCGATTTCGAAAAAGAGAGATCGGACCGACGGCAGTGCTGAACAGTTTCCTGCTCCTTGCCGAAGCTGTGGTCTACTTCAGCGTCATGATCACGCTGTTCCGCTTCAGGGATCGCATCGGCCTCGGCGTCTTCGTCTGCGCGCTGGGCGTCATGCATTTCCTGGAAACCTACCTCGCCAGCGTCTTCTACGTCGCTTTGCCCTTCGGCATGGTCTCGCCGGGTTCGGCGGTGCTGTTTTCCGGCAAGCTGGTGATGCTGCTTCTGCTCTACATGAAGGAAGACGCAGCCACGGTGCGGCAGCCCATCTACGGCCTGCTGCTCGGCAATGCGCTGATGATCGGGCTAGTCCTGATCCTGCGCCTGCATGACATTTCGGCGCTTTCCGGCGGCAAGCTTCCCGATATCGGTTTCATCGACCAGATGGGCTGGCTGATGGTGTGGGGCACGACGCTGCTTTTCATCGACGCCATCCTGATCATCCTGCTTTACGAAAAGCTCGGGCGTTATTTGCGCAAGGCGCCGTTCACCCGCATCCTGATTTGCGTCGCCTGCGTGCTGACCTTCGACCAGGCCGGATTTTTCACCGCCCTGCATTTTGTCGCCGGCGCGCCGATCGCAGTCTTTTTCGGCGGCTGGTTCGCCAAAATGGGCGCGGCCTTTACCTATAGCGCCATGCTGGTCGCCTATCTCAGATGGTTCGAGACGCGGCACGTTGTAACGCCGCGTGGACTGTCCGACGTCTTCGATACCTTGACCTACCGCGAGCGCTACGAAGCCCTGGTCGAATATGTCGGCCGTGACGGCCTCACCGGCCTTTTGCACAGGGGACGTTTTGACAGCGATGGCGAAAATTCGGTCGCCGTCAGCCTGCGCACGGCCCAGCCGCTCAGCCTGCTGATCGTCGATGTCGACCATTTCAAGTCGATCAACGATCGCTTCGGCCATGCCGAGGGCGACAGGGTGCTGAGATCGATCGCCCAGGTGCTGACCCAGGCGGCCGGCGCGCAGGACCAGGTTTTCAGGATCGGCGGCGAGGAGTTCGCCATCCTCTGCTCGCAACCGCATCCGGTCGCCAGATTACTTGGCGAAAACATCCGCCATGCGGTCAAGGGGTGCGCAAACCGCTTCGACATCAGCGTCAGCGCCGGCATCGCCACTGTCAACGAGACGGTCGGCTCGCTTGCCGATCTCTTCGCCCTTGCCGATGAACGCCTCTACAGGGCGAAGTCCACCGGCCGCGACCGCGTCGTCGGCGAGGCGCGGGACGATGCCGAAGATTTTCGGCACGTGGACACCCGGCACAAGCGCGTGAAGCACTGACGCCTATTGGCTCCGCTTGCGCTGCTGCAACGCGCCGACCGCAACTGAGACGGCCATCAGCACGACCGCCAGCCATTTCAGCGTGGTGATGATCGGACCGGCATCGATGTCATAGGCGATGAAAAGCAGAATGCCCGGCACGAGCAGGCCGCACATGATGAGCGTGATGCGGTTAATCTGCCAGGATACTTTTGCCGCCAGCGCCTCGTCGCCGGCCTCGGTGACAAGGCCGGCGCGCATCTCCCTGGAGGCCAGGAGTATGCTCGACAGCCGCATGGAGATCGGCAGGCCGAGCCCAATGATCAGGAAAGCGCACGCAGCCAGCAAAGCCGAGAATTTGAGCGCACTCGTCTCGGCCGGCACCGGAAACAAGAGGGTTGCCAGCGGCAGGAAGACACAGACGACACCGAGCGCGGCGATGGCGATGAAGATCACCGCATTGACCATCGTGAACCGCTGGTAGCGGCCGGCCCCGATCGGTGCGGCAAGCACGCGCATGCGCGCCCATTCCGCATCCGTATAGGAAAAGCCCGGCCATTCCATGCGAGCGTCCTGGATTGCGATCATTCCCTTGGCCCAGAAAGCCAGCCGCGCCAGCGCGCTTGAAGTCATGCCACTCATCGCAACCCCCGTCGCATGAAATGCGTCAGACCATATCACCGCGTCACTGCCAAGCGACAGGCGGATATCCTACTGGAACCCGGCCGCATCGACCGAACCCTTCGGGCAGCCGGCCTTGGTCGTCGGTGCGGAGGCGAGCATCAGACTGCCCAGCGAACTGTCCGGGCCGATCGGGCCGGTCAGGCCGAGCGTCAGCTCGCCGATCAGCCGCCTGCCGCTCGACGGATCGACCAGACAGGAGACACGCACCCGCGCGCCGGCCCCATTGCCGAAGGCGCTATCGAAGGCGCTGCGGATCTGGTCCGAGGTGAGCTGCTTGCCGACATTCTTGGTGAAAAGATCGCGCACCGGCGAGGCATTCACCGCCCGCATCAGGTTCAGCGCCTCGGCAAAATACTCCTGCTGGCTCTTGCCGTAGCAGGTGCCGTGCTTGATCCACTCGTGCCGCTCGAGCTTGGAGGCGGTGCCCGGCATCACCTGGTCGAGCTCGGCGCGCGTGTTGGCATCGAGGTTGACCGGCGGCAGGTCGGCCCAGTGGGCGGGGTTGTCGTTGGCCTTGTCGCTCGCCGGCACCTGGCAATAGAAGTTGCCATTTGGCTGCGGCCACAGCCCGTGCAGCGTGAAATGCGACGCGTCGAAACCGCCTGCCGTCTGCGCCTGGCATTCGGGCTTGCTCGACTTGGTTTCGCAGAAGGCCGGTTGCCAGCTCAGCGCAAAGACATATTCGGGCTTTCCCGAAGCCGCAGGCTTGCCCTGATCGGCGGGCACGGCCGGCTGGGTAGACGCACTACCGCCGGAAACATGGCCACAGCTGATCTTGACCCAGCGGCGTTCCGGATCGGCACCCGGCACACGGATGAGATAATGGGTCGGCGCATCCTTGTTGCCGGCCAGGAGATCGTAGCTTTGCCCGGCAGTCGTCGAGACATTGCCCGGGTTCTTGCCGCTCTTGATCGCCTGCGTTGCCGGACAGGCAGCGTCTGCGACGAAAGAGCCGCTCATCTTGACGTCGGCTCGCGCCATGCCTGCGCTGGCCAGCGCCACCAACACCGCAGCCCATATCGCCGATATCCGCATTCCAGAACTCCTAGCGTTTCATGCCGCAAGCTAGAAACGTACGACATGTCAGAATTACGATTTCTTTCGTCCGCCGCAAAAAACAATCTCCATAAGGTTCGGCTGACGCTTCCCGACCTCCCCTTGACGTCGGTCGCGCCGTCGCCCAACAGTCGCTGAGGGAGCGAGACATGGCATTTGACAGGCAGACGACGCTGGCCTCACCGACCGGGGCCACGCTCAACCTTTATGTGAAGCACGCCAGCGGCACTCCACGCGCCGTCGTCCAGATCAATCATGGCCTGGCGGAGCACGCCGCGCGCTATGCCCGCTTTGCCGACTACCTCGCGCCGCGCGGCTTTCATGTCTACGTCCACGACCACCGCGGTCACGGCGCGACCAAGGCGCCCGATGCGCCGCTCGGCAGGTTTGCCGGCACAGACGGCCCGGCCAAGGTGATCGCCGATGTCGACGCGGTCCACGATCTGATCGCAAAGGAGCAGCCCGGCGTGCCGGTCATCCTGTTCGGCCACTCGATGGGCGCGTCGGTGGCATTGAACTACCTGTTGGCGCACTCGCCGCGCGTTCACGCCGCCGCGATCTGGAACGGTAATTTCTCGCAAGGCCTGCTCGGTCAGCTTGCGCTCGCCATCCTGGCTTATGAGCGCTTCAGGCTCGGCTCCGATGTCCCCTCGCGTATCTTGCCCCGATTGACCTTCCAGGCCTGGGGCAAGGCGGTGCCCAACCACAAGACGCTGTTCGACTGGCTGTCGCGCGACGAGGCGGAAGTGGCCAAATACATCGCCGACCCGCTCTGCGGCTGGGATGCCTCGATCTCGATGTGGCGCGATGTCGTCCAGATGGCGCAGAATGGCGGCAAGGACGCAGGGTTCGCCGGCATAAGGCGCGACCTCCCGGTCAGCATCGTCGGCGGCGAAAAAGATCCGGCTTCCGACTATGGCAAGGGCATCAATCATCTCGCCAAACGCATGCGCGCGATGGGCTTTTCGAATCTGCTTTCAAAGGTTTACGCCGACACCCGTCACGAAAGCCTGAACGAAGTGAACCGCGACATCGTCATGGACGATTTTGCCGCCTGGGCCGATGGTGTGTTGAAACGCTGACATCGCTGGCCCAGCGCAAGGCCCGTGACAGCGGCATCCCGGATTGATAGAGGCTGCGGTTCCGACCCGCTCTGGTGATTTATGGCTGAACCTCCACTGAAAGGCGTCCGCGTCGTCGAACTGGCCCGCATCCTGGCCGGGCCATGGGCCGGGCAGTTGCTGGCCGATCTCGGCGCCGATGTCATCAAGGTCGAAAGCCCCGATGGCGGCGACGACACCCGCAAATGGGGTCCGCCCTTCGTCATGAGCCATGACGGCGAGAACCTGTCGGCCGCCTATTACCATTCCTGCAATCGCGGCAAGCGCTCCATCGCCATCGACTTCTCGACGCCTGAGGGTGCTGAAACGATACGCCGGCTGGTCTCTACCTCGGATGTGCTGATCGAGAACTTCAAGCTCGGCGGCCTGAAGAAGTATGGCCTTGATTACGAGAGCCTGAAGGCAATCAATCCCCGCCTCGTCTATTGCTCGATCACCGGCTTCGGCCAGGATGGGCCTTACGCACCCCGCGCGGGCTACGATTTCATCATCCAGGCCATGGCCGGCATGATGTCGATCACCGGCGAGGCCGGGCGCGAGCCGCAAAAGGCCGGCGTCGCCATTTCCGATATCTTCACTGGCCTCTATTCGGTGATCGCCATCCAGGCAGCGCTTCGCCATGCCGAAAAGACCGGCGAGGGCCAGCACATCGACATGGCGCTGTTCGACACCCAGATCTCGGCGCTCGGCAACCAGAACCTCAACTACCTCGTCTCCGGCAAATCGCCGGTGCAGATGGGCAATGCGCATATGAACATCGCACCCTATGAGGTTGTACCGGTCAGGGACGGCCACATCATCCTCGCGGTCGGCAATGACGGCCAGTTCGGCAGATTCTGCGCCGCTGTCGGGCTCGACCACCTGGCGACCAATCCCGATTTCGCCACCAACCCGGCCCGGGTCGCCAACCGGGTGAAATTGCGCGAGCACATGATCGAAACCCTGAAGAACTGGGATCGAGACCCGCTGCTGGCGAAGCTCGAGGTGGCAAGCGTGCCGGCGAGCCCGATCAACAATATCGGCCAGATGTTCGCCGATCCGCAGACCATTGCGCGCGGCATGCGCCTCGACCTCGACGACGGCCATGGCAACCGTCTGCCCTCGGTGCGCGCGCCGATGGTGATGTCCGGCACGCCGCTGGTCTATGAGCGCCCTTCGCCGCGCCTTGGCGAACACACTGACGAAATCCTTGCCGAACTGGAGAAGTCTGGACGATGAAGACCGGCGGACAATTGATTGTCGACGCACTCGAGGCCAACGGTACCGATCGCATCTTTTGCGTGCCGGGCGAATCCTATCTCGCGGTGCTCGACGCGTTGCATGACTCACCGATCCGCACCATTGTCTGCCGCCAGGAAGGCGGCGCTGCCATGATGGCCGACTGCCAGGGGCGGCTGACCGGCAAGCCCGGCATCTGCTTCGTCACCCGCGGCCCCGGCGCCACCAACGCCTCGGCCGGCGTTCACATTGCCATGCAGGATTCGATCCCCGTGATCCTGTTCATCGGCCAGGTCGCCAGCCACGCCAAGGAGCGCGAGGCTTTCCAGGAAGTCGACTACAAGAGGTTCTTCGGCGACATCGCCAAATGGGTGGTCGAGATCGACGATGCCGCGCGCATCCCGGAATTCGTCACCCGCGCCTTCGCGGTGGCAACCTCAGGCCGCCCCGGTCCTGTCGTGATCTCGCTGCCCGAGGACATGCTGACCAGCCTGGTCGAGGCGCCTGTCGCCTTGCCGCACACGCCTGTCGAAACCCGGCCGGGCGAAGCCGAGCTCGAGGCGCTGGAGAACCTGGTTGGCAAAGCCAAACGTCCCTTCGTCATCCTTGGCGGCACCCGCTGGGACGAGGAAGCGGTGGCACGCATGCGCACCATTGCCGAGGCCTGGTCGCTGCCGGTCGGTTGTTCCTTCCGCCGCCAGATGCTGTTCGATCATCTCCACCCGAACTATGCCGGCGATGTCGGCATTGGCATCAATCCGAAGCTGGCAACGGCGATCAAGCAGGCCGATCTGGTGCTGCTGATCGGCGGCCGCATGGGCGAGATGCCGTCCTCGGACTATACGCTGCTGAAGAGCCCCTACCCCGACCAGACGCTGGTCCATGTCCACGCCGATGCCGGCGAGCTCGGCCGCGTCTACCGGCCGACGCTGGCGATCAACGCTTCGCCCTTGGCTTTCGTCGAAGCTTTTGCCAAGCGCAAGCCGGCTGGCACGCCGTCCTGGGCGGATGAGACAGCGAAAGCACATGCCGCCTATCTCGACTGGTCGACGCCGCCTGAGACCGGGCCCGGCGCCGTCCAGATGGGGCCGATCATGAACTACCTGGAAAAGGTGCTGCCCGACGACGCCATTCTGACCAACGGCGCCGGCAATTACGCCACCTGGGTGCATCGCTTCCACCGCTTCCGCCGCTTTGCCACGCAAGGCGCGCCCACCTCCGGCTCGATGGGCTACGGCACCCCCGCCGCGGTCGCCGCCAAGGCACTTCATCCGGACCGCACCGTGATCGCCTTTGCCGGCGACGGCTGCTTCCTGATGAACGGGCAGGAATTCGCCACCGCCGTCCAGTATGACCTGCCGATCATCGTCATCGTCGTCAACAACGGCATCTACGGCACAATCCGCATGCATCAGGAACGTGACTATCCAGGCCGCGTCGTCGCCACCGACCTGAAGAACCCGGACTTTGCCGCCCTTGCCCGCGCCTATGGCGGCCATGGCGAGACGGTCGAGAAGACGGCCGATTTCGCGCCCGCATTCGAACGCGCGCGCGCCAGCGGCAAACCGGCTATCGTCGAGATCAGGCTTGATCCCGAGGCGATCACGCCGACCCGGACGATGACGCAGATCCGCGACAAGGCCTGACGAAAAAGGGGCGGTCGGCCGCCCCCCTTTTTGTCGGTTTGATTGGGTTATTTCACGGCCTCGATCTGCCCGCGGATCTCGCCATCCTTGTTGGCGGCAGTGTGGACGTTAACGTAATAGTTGCCGGCTGCCAGGTCGGCGGCCTGCGCATCGGTCAGTTCCGCCGAACCCTTGATCGGGCTCTTGAGCTTGCCTTTGAACGGGATCACTGGAGCTGCGTTCGCACCCATCGCCGCCGGACCATGAATGTGCGCCGCCGTCGCCGGGCCGCTGAGGCCGGAATATTTGACGTTCCAGCTGAGCTTCTTCTTGGTGGTGTCGAATGTGAGAGTGGCGGTTCCCTTGCCCTTGGTAGTGACGGGCGGGCTCTGCTGAGCGCCATCGAGCGTCGCCTTGTACTTTACGATTTCGGCCATGGCCGGAGATGCGAACAGCAGGGCTGTCGAAACAGCGAGCGCCGAAAGCACCGGCAAGGATTGGATACGCATGAAGACCTCCGTTGATTGCAGCATCCCTTGCGGCTCCCCCGCGCGCGGATGCATCACCCCAACGGATGAACGACGCGATGTATCCCGGCACACGCAGATGTTACCGGCGGTATGAACAAAGGGGCGGTCATTTGCCGCTTGTCCGGATTTCCGTCATGCCAACACTCAGACGCCGGCCAGCGCCTGCGTCAGGTCGGCGATCAAATCGTCCGGGTGTTCGACGCCGATCGACAGCCTCACCGTGGTCTCCAGCACGCCAATGCGCTGGCGCACGTCGAAGGGAATGCCGGAATGGGTCATCGCCGCCGGGTGGCTGGCCAGCGATTCCGTGCCACCGAGGCTCACCGCCAGCTTGAATATCTGCAGCCGGTTGAGAAAGGCGAAGGCCGCCTTCTCTCCGCCTTTGATATCGAACGAGAAGGTCGAGCCGGCGCCGCTGCACTGCGCCTTGTAGGCGCGGCCCGCGGCCGTATCCTCGTCGAGGAACGGCAGATAATGCACCTTCTCGACCTTGGCATGGTCGCGCAGGAATTCAGCCACCAGGCGCGCATTGTCGTTGGCCCGCTCCATGCGGATCGATAGCGTCTCCAGCGAGCGGCCGAGCATCCAGCAGGAATGCGGGTCGAGCTGCGTGCCGATGGCGCCGCGCAGCGCCTTGATCGGCTTGGTCACGGCTTTACTGCCCATAGCCGCACCCGCGATCAGGTCGGAATGGCCGCCGACATATTTGGTCAGCGAATAGACGGACACATCGGCGCCGTGTTCGATCGGCCGCTGGAACACCGGACCGAGCAGCGTGTTGTCGCAGACGATGATCGGCGTCGACCCTTGCTTGCCACCGATCTCGTCGGCGATCTTCCGGATCAGCGCGATATCGACCAGGCTGTTGGTCGGGTTCGACGGCGTTTCGATCAGGATGACGGAGACGCGGCCCTTGGCCACGGCAGCATCGGCGGCAGTGCGCACCGCCGTCTCGTCGACGCCATCGGCGAAACCGACAGCGCCGATGCCGAAGCCGGACAGCGTGCGCGTCAGCAGCGTCTCGGTGCCGCCGTAAAGCGGCTGCGAGTGCAGGATGACATCGCCCGGACGGGCATAGGCAAGCAGCGTCGTCGCGATCGCCGACATGCCTGATGAAAACAGGATGCAGGCATCCGTTCCCTCATAGACCGCCAGCCGGTCCTCGACGATCTCTGAGTTGGGATGGTTGAAGCGCGAATAAACCAGGCCCGACGCCGTGCCGCTCGGCGGTTCCTTGCGACCGGAGGTGTAGTCGAAGAAGTCGCGCCCCTCTTCCGCCGATTTGAACACGAAGGTCGAGGTCAAAAACACCGGCGGCTTGACGGCGCCCTCCGACAGCTGCGGATCGAAGCCATAGCTCAGCATCAGCGTCTCGGGGTGGAGCTTGTGGTTGCCGATATGGGTTTTCGACGGGCGTGGCGCGGTCATGGCTTTTCCTGGATTTGGAGGAGTCTCGCGCAGCAATTTATGCGATCCCGATCCACCAGTCCTTGCTATTTTCGGCCTCGCATGGCTGCATCCCCGCAACAAACTGCCAGGAGCAAGCAAAATTGCAGCAGAAGATAGCCGACGATTTCGACCTTAAAATCCTGCGCGAATTACAGGCCGACGCGCGCATCACCAACAATGAGCTGGCCGAACGCATAGGCCTGTCGCCATCGCCTTGCCTGCGGCGCGTGCGGCGGCTGGAGGAAGCCGGCATCATCCGGGGCTATACCACGCTGGTCGATCCCGCCGCCTTCGGCTGGAGCATGGTCGCCATCGCCACCGTCAGGCTCAGCCGCCAGAACGAGGACGAGATTGTCATGTTCGAGGAGGCGATCCGGGGCTGGGAAGAGGTGCTGGAATGCCACCTCGTCACCGGTTCGCGCGACTATGTGCTGAAGGTGGTGACCGGCAGCCTCGACCAATACGAGCGCTTCATCAAGGAAAAGATCGCGCGGCTGAAATGCGTCGCCTCGATCGAGACCAGCTTCGTCATGAACACCATAAAGGAACGGCGCCTTTGACAATGCATGTCGCCCAAAAGTGTGCAGCGGTTTTGAGCCAACAACATGCATCAAACAAAGAAAAAGAGCGGTTCTTTCGAACCGCTCTTCGCCGCTCTCAAGATCGAAACGACCTAACCAGGCTTATTTGATCGCCTTGTCGGTGATCGCCGTGGTGTAAGCGCCGGTCGGCGCCTTGGTGATGATCTTCTGGTCGAGCAGCGCCTTGGCGGTGCGCTCGTAGGTCGCCGGATCGAGCTTGCCGTCGGCATTGTCGATCAGCTTGGCGATTTCGCTCATCATCCGCTTCTGGTGGTTCTCGTCCTGGCCGCCATTGTCCATGACGATGCCTGCGGCTTCGTCATTGTTGTCGACAGCGTATTTCCAGCCCTTCATCGAAGCGCGCACGAAACGTACCATCTTGTCCTCGAAGGCCGGATCCTTGAGCTTGTCTTCCGAGGCATAGAGGCCGTCTTCGAGCAGGTCGTTGCCCATCGCCGAGTAGTTGAACACGGTCAGCTGTTCCGGCTTGTAGCCGGCATCGATCAGCTGCCAGTACTCGTTATAGGTCATGACCGAGATGCAATCCGCCTGCTTCTGGATCAGCGGCTGCACGTCAAAACTCTGCTTGAGAACGGTGACACCGTCCGGGCCGCCTTCAGTCTTGAGGCCGAGCTTGTTCATCCAGGCGTAGAACGGATACTCGTTGCCGAAGAACCAGACGCCCAGCGTGTGGCCCTTGAAATCGGCTTCGGTCTTGATCGGGCCGTCCTTCGGGCAGACCAGTTCCATGCCGGCCTTCTTGAACGGCTGGGCGATGTTGACCAGCGGCACGCCCTTTTCGCGCGCGGCCAATGCACCACCCATCCAGTCGACGATGACGTCGGCGCCGCCGCCGGCGATCACCTGCTCGGGCGCGATATCGGGACCGCCCGGCTTGATGTCGACGTCGAGACCTTCGGCCTCATAGAAACCCTTGGCCTTGGCGACATAATAGCCGGCGAACTGGGCCTGCGTGACCCATTTCAGCTGCAAGGTCACCTTGTCGGCGGCCATGGCCTGGAACGCGGCCAGCGACATCGCGCCGGCCAGCAACGGAATGATCAGTCTTTTCATGTTTTTACCCTCTGAAGTTAACACCCAAAACCCACCGCCCTATCCACCACGGACAGAGGGATGCCAAAACGTGACGGCTCTCTCGATAAGAGCGACCACGCCATAAAAGACCGAACCCGCAAGGGCTGCAACTGCGATTTCGGCCCAGACCATGTCGATGTTCATCCGCCCGACCTCGGTCGAGATGCGGAAGCCCATGCCGACGACCGGCGTGCCGAAGAACTCGGCGACGATGGCGCCGATCAGCGCCAGCGTCGAGTTGATCTTCAGCGCGTTGAAAATGAAGGGCGCCGCGGCCGGCAATCGGAGTTTCAGCAGCGTCGGCCAGTAGCCCGAGGCATAGGTGCGCATCAGGTCGCGCTCCATATGGCCGGAGGCGGCAAGCCCGGCGACCGTGTTCACCAGCATCGGGAAGAAGGTCATGATGATGACGACAGCTGCCTTGGACGGCCAGTCGAAGCCGAACCACATGACCATGATCGGTGCTACGCCGATGATCGGCAGCGCCGAGACCATATTGCCGATCGGCAAGAGCCCACGGCGCAGGAACGGCACGCGGTCGGCCGCGATGGCCACCAGGAAGCCGGCGCTGCTGCCGACCACATAACCGAAGATCACCGCCTTGAAGATGGTCTGCCGCACGTCGGCGCCAAGCACCGGCAGGGAACTCGCGATGCGCGCGCCGATGGCGCTCGGCGGCGGTAGCAGAATGAAGGGGATGCCGGCGCCGCGCGTCACCGCTTCCCAGATGATCAGAATCCAGGCACCGAAGATCGCCGGGATGATCAGGCGCAACGCCATCCGCTCTCCTTTTGCCGTCGGTCGAAGCCCTGACAGCACCGCGACGCAGCGCCAGGCCAGCAGCCAGGCAGCGGCAAGCAACAGGAAATACGGCGCCAATGCCGTGCCTTCGAAACCTGTTATGCCCGAGATCAGCATCCAGGCGACGAGGTGGGCGCCGATGAATAGCACCACAGCCTCAGCCAGAGACGAAATCCTGAGCATTGAGATCAGCCCCGCCAGCACGGCCAAGCCGATCATCGGGGTCTTTAGTCCGAAATAGGGGTAGTCGAAGCTGGCAGCCGGGTCCGCGAGTGCAGCCGCTTCCGGCTTAGACATCGCGCCGAGCGCCAGAGCGACAAGGCACAGGAGAATGGCCAGCACCGCTTGCCAGGATGGCTTCAGCCAGTTCATGCCGGCCTCCCACCCATGGCGCGGTCGACGAGGCGCCCGGCTATGCCGACCACCATGACCAGAAGTGCCGCCACCACCGAGCCTGCGACCAGCGCTGACCAGATGTCGATCGACTGGCTGTAATAAGCACCGGCGAGCAGTTTCGCGCCGATACCGGCAACCGCACCGGTCGGCAGTTCGCCGACGATCGCGCCGACCAGGCTTGCCGCCACCGCCACCTTCATCGAGGTGAACAGGAACGGTACCGAGGCCGGCACGCGCAGCTTCCAGAAGGTTTGCGAGGCGCTGGCATTGTAGGTGTGCATCAGGTCAAGATGCATGAGCTCGGGCGAACGCAGCCCCTTCACCATGCCCACCGTCACCGGGAAGAACGACAGATAGGTCGAAATCATTGCCTTCGGGATGAGACCGGTGACGCCAATCGCCGCCAGAACGACGATGATCATCGGCGCCACCGCCAGGATCGGAATCGTCTGCGAGGCAATGATCCACGGCATCAGGCTGCGGTCGAGCGTCGCCACGTGGACAATGCCGACCGCAATGATGATGCCGAGCGCCGTGCCGAAGGCAAAGCCGAGAAGCGTCGACGACAGCGTCACCCAGGCGTTGTAGACGAGGCTGCGGGTCGAGGTGATGGGCCGCAAAAACGTGTTCTCGAAGAAATTCACCGCCACCTGATGCGGCGCCGGTAGCGTCGGCTTGGGCTGCGACAGCGTCTTGCCGATGAATTCGACGGTGCCGGAGGTTTCGTTGGCACGCCGGTCGAGGTCGCGCTGGAACGGCGCGTTGAGGACGACGGCGAAGATGTACCAGAGGACGACCACACCCAGGAGGATCGAGGTTACGGGGATGAGCTTGTCGCGGAAGGTGTCCATCTAGCGAGCCTCGCCAGCGTGGCGCCCTCCTCTCCCCAACGGGGAGAGGGTGGCCGGAGCGAAGCGGAGGCCGGGTGAGGGGGTAGAAATCTTTCCGTCAAGGCAAGCCAAGATCGTATCAAGAACGGCTCGGCGCTCTGCCGGAACCTCGTGGTTCCAGAAGCGCAGAACCGAATAACCTTGGCCGTTCAGCCAGGCTGTCCTGGCGGGATCTGTCAGCGAATCCGCGTGTTGGCTGCCATCGAGTTCGACAATCAGCCCCTGCTCGCGGCAAACGAAATCGGCGATGAAAGGACCGAGCGGCACTTGCCGTACAAATTTATAGCCGTTGAGATGACGTCCTCTTAGTTCCCCCCAAAGTCGGTACTCAGCTTCGGTCTCGTCCGCCCGCAGCTTTCGGGCGCGCTCGGTTGCCCCGACATTTCTCTTGGTCGGATCCGTCGGCGCCGCCCCCTCACCCGACCTCCGCTTCGCTCCGGCCACCCTCTCCCCGTTGGGGAGAGGAGGAGCCTTATCCCC
>NZ_JBWLUX010000071.1:0-6183 GCF_057784315.1 Mesorhizobium sp. CNPSo 4684
CTTATGAATGCCTTTGACCAGAAAGTTCCGACGCAGGGACCGTCAAAAATTACACTTTGCTTCAAAGGGAAAATCGCCAAAAAAATATCTTTGAGGTTGCGCGGACTATCGGAACCAGTCGGGCGATTTTGGAGCTCGCGCCACCGGGCCACATATCGACTCCCGCAAAAAGTAGGTGCCACTTAGTAAGTTAGAGGTTACGCGGGTAATTCGCAAAAACGCAAAAACTCAAAACGCGCCATCCAAAACTATCAATCTCGCCTCAGCTAGCGCAGTCTGGCGCGCTTCGAGGCACATCTTCGGCGTGGCGTTGGCATGACGGTCGGCTGCAAGAAGGAGCCGCCCAGTGCATGGCAGAGTGGAAATCCGTTAACGTGGGGCAATTGACATTCGCCATACAGGCCTCAGCGCAGTCAGAGTCAGATAACGTGACATCACCCTCGGTGGGCCATAATTTTCCTTTCAAGCAATGCCCGCAAAAAGCGTCTTCGTTGGCTCGTTCAGCATCGCCGAAATCTGCGAGCGCGATGGCGCACCCCACCAGTCGCACAAATTGAGATAGCCGAGATCGCTTGCACTGTCGCCGAATCCGATAGCTGGCCTATCTTCAGACTCCGACCGGAGTTTCTTCAGGAGGAACTCTACTGCCCGGCGCTTTGAAACAGGCGGGGGAATGAGCGCGAAGTTGTTTCCGTTGTGATGCCGTATCCAACCCGCATCGTCGAACTCAAATTTCAGTTCCGCCAGCCTCTTTCCATCACCATTATTTTCTTTGAAAACGACATATGTGGCCATCCCCCTTTCTTCTACGATCCACGAACGAAGAGACATTTTGCCAGCTGCGGCAACTTGCCGACCAATTTCAAGTACCTTATCCAGTGCCTTCCTGTGAGGAATCAGTTCCTTAGAAATGACATCGTGCCATTCCTTCAGATGCGCGCCGTCTGGCTGAAGGATGACAGCGCCGTTTGCAACAATTGCATAGCTGTTGAACGCGATCTTGACGTTCCCGTAGGCCGTCGTGCCACGTGCCGTGACGGGAATGACTTGTGACGTACCCAGCAGCCAATCGATCATCGCAACCTGGCGTGGCGTCATCATGGAATGATGTCCGTTCAAGGAGACCGCAGCTAGCGCCAGTTTATGCCGGCTGCCTTTCGGGCACTTTGCACGTGTTTGGAACAACGTGTCATCCAGATCAGCAAAGACGATTGGCTGCACGGCGTGATCTGCGGATTTGATGGGTTGATCAGGCAATGCACTCGATCCGTCATCCATGTTTGGAATCCGTTTTCGTCACTCGGAAAGGTCCCGGGCAGATGAATTTGGTTTTGCGTTCACATTTATGCCAACGCTTCCCTCAAACGGCGGCCAGCCCTTTCATAATCACGAAAATGACGCCCTGTCCGCTAACAACCAGCAAGCCGGATGAAGCGAAATGCCTGCCACACGCTATGCCTGCCACACGCTCGGTCCTGTTGAGCGGTTCCGGAGTTTGGACCAAGATGCGATATAATCAAATTTCTAAACCTTCTTTATCAAAGTAATGGCGCGATATGGGTGAATATTTTCCGGAACCACTTGGAAGGGAACTTTCCTCTTCCGGATCAGATGCCGTAGCGCTGCCAGGTCAGGGTCCTCAACGGAAGAGAGGAGTGCAACTTGAGGCTTGCGGCGCAGAATTGCTCGCGTGGCTTCCGCAATTCCTGGCTTGATCCGATTAATATTCTCAACAGCAAACTGTGCAGCAACTCGACTAATTGCCTCGCGCGATCGTCTCTGATGTCTTGAGCGGTCGTTGTCTATCCACTGCGCGAGATCATTAGTTTGGTCTAGCGCGGTGACAGCATGTGCCCATACATTATCCACGAAGGCAGCTGAGATATCATGGGACACTAAGTGATTCCATAGGACTGTACCGTGAAAATCTTCCGGACCTGTGACGTCCTCGTTCAGTATCGAACGGCTGATCAGCCCGGACACGGTGCTCCCGAGTATTCCCGACGGAATGAGCCAGTCCTCGGCCGACGCCGCAAGCCACGCCCGGCCACAGGGGTCAGACAAAACCACCAGCTTTGGCGGCTGTGCAGAAAACGAAGGGAAGCTCCGTTCCAGCTCAGAAGAGATGGCGCCTTTGCCCGTCCAGCCATCAATAAACAGCAGACCTTCAATGGGGCGCCGCTCTATGATGTGGCGCATTGCATTACTGTCAATTCCGCGGTCCCGTATGATCGAAATGCCAAAGTGTTGCACGTCCTTTCCCATGCGCGACAACGCACGCTTGAGGAGGACACCCAAAGGCACCCCGGCCCGAACGAGGCTCGCCAACGTGATGGGGCCTTTAATTTGATTTGAGATAGACCGCGCGAGAGCTGCTACTTCGCGTCCCATTCTCGCAGCGCCAACTGACATCGCGTCGTAGAATATCGTCATGTAGTCGGCTTCGGGGGCGCTTTCGAAAGAAATCATTTCCGAATAATGACGTAGGCCGGATTGTATCGCCCGTTCCTTTGAAGCGTCGCCGATTGGCTCCAAAATTACGGGTTTCAATAGAAACGTGACGTCCGTACTACGATACGTTCCAGAAAATATCTTCCCTTTCGTCGCCGACAATGTAACTCCTCTACCTCCATCTAGCGCAACTTCAGGACTTTGAGCGCGATTGAACGTATTGAAATTTTGGCGTGATGATAATCATCAAATAGCAAGTACTCTCTTTGGAATCACGACCGATGCCCGCTCCAAGAAGTTCATGAGTATAGGGCTCATATACGCTTCACTTGTCTCGGAACACACAAGTATTTTTGCGTATTCTGATGGGAAGACATTGTACAGATAGTTAAATACATTCCCGCCGTAATTATCTTCAAACGCTATTTTCGATAAAATGGCGTGACCCACTGAAATCGGTGATCGGGTAACCGAAGAGTAGTGTACGTTAGCTCCTTCCAGCTCCAATTTTTCCGCAAGCAGGAACGGCTGCCAAATGTTTTCTCCTGTACCAAGGACCAGCGTAGCGCCCGACGACGCCGCCTCACCATCCAGTTGAAGATGGTGCCGGGAGACACCCAACCGCGCCCAGTTGACATCCGGCGAAATGACATTACCCCTTTTTTTTCCAACAGATGGAACTTCCGGCGCGTTGATGTTCAAACCGTTTGCATCCCAGCGGTACCGCCCGGAAAGGATTGACGCGCGCTTCACGTTGGCTGCGATTATCTGTTCGACAGCACCATCTGACCAATCCGTAAGCGTAACGAGGACAGTATTTCGAAGGTTCGACCTGATGCTGGCAGGCAGAGCTGCGAACAGATTGCCGAATGTTTTTCCGGTCGACGCTTCATCGTCAATTAACACAAGCGTCCGGGCGTTCTTGACCATCGAGACCAGGACTGGCTCGAGCGGCCAGTGTACGAAATGTCCTGGGGCGTGACTGTGCTCCTCCTGGAATTGACAGATCAGGGGCAAACCTAGTTCGTGTCTGGTGGTGCAAATGTAAACAGTGTCGTCTCGTTCATATTGTTCTGAATATTGCTGGTGCACGCCCGCTCCCAGCCCGACAGCAGTTTCGGCCACACCTATGAACAGGATTGGCCCTTCGAGATCGGGTGCAATTTGGTCGGCCAGAAGTGTGTACGTCTTTCGCATCAGCGAAGGCCGAACGGGACTGTGACGGCCAAGCAGCTTGGAGGCGAACAGGAAAGACCGCTTGGGATTGATGCGCTCCGCGAACCCGAACGTTGCCTCGGGGGCCAGTAGGCTGCGATCGATCTCAACCGAGATGGTTCCGCGGGCGAGTTCGGCAGAAAGATACTTCTTATGTGCGTTGTCCAAATGTCCTACCCGGGCCTCTGATTTGGTGGTGTCACGGGTAACTTCTCGTGCAGAGGTGAGTAGACGCAGATTCTTGCACACCGGCTACAAACGCCAGCGCTCTACGGCCAATGTCACCCCTTTGGTCCCTTTGGGCCTACGCCGGGTCGACGAAATTGTGGAGCGCGAGATCGCCGTCTCAGTCCCCCGCTGAAGCAAGAAGTTTGCCCCAGTACGTTCAACGACTGCGTACGACGCGGCCGGCTCCGATGAAGTTTGGCACCTGAACGAAGTCCTCATCACCATCCCCCGGGAAGAACTTGGTAGTGGCGGACTGTCGATCAGGAGAGACACGTTCTCGGCGATCTTCCAGAGCCACCGCAAAAATGCCGCCAGGCGCCTGATAACCATCTGCAACAGGATCTGACACCAGAGCATCATCACCGACAACCAGCCATCAACAACAGAGCCGAGAATTCTCACGAGCCGCTGCGAAGGGTAATTCCGTGCTTCTGGGCCAATCGCCATGTCATCTCCGTTGGTTGAGGCAAAACTGTTACAGCGGCTTCCCAAGGTTGATGTGCAATTGAGGTGCCATCCTGCGGACGCAGCTGCGCGCTGATACGCAAGTTGGGCCGGCGCACCTTCACGTCGCGCTTTTCCGTCTTTTTGCGTCGAGGGCTGCGCATGAAATGCGACACATTTCGCTATGGTGCGCCTGTTCGATAGTCGACAGTTTTGGATCAATAGCGACAGGCCAGCGTCGGCGAAAAAAAATCGACGGTGCCGGAACCGTTAGACGCTGCATGCTGTGGCCGGAGGCTTTCCAACGGACGGTTGCCACTGGCTGCGCCGAGTTGGGCAGTACTGTTGCGCTGGCCGATCAGACAAGCTCGGATTTTTCGGGCGAGAAGAAAATCGAAAACGGGCTCAGGCTGGCTGGTTTTTTTGGATTCCGCAAGGTAGTGAGGAAGCTACTGCCGCTTCGGCATGTTGTGCGAGCGCGTCAGGCGTCCTTAACGACCCGGCGGGCTCAGATCATCGATATGCGCAAGCGGCTCGCGGCAAAGATCTCTGCGCGCGACAAGCAGGGTATATCCGAAGATGTCGTCGATATGGACAATGCCTTACGGATCATGCTGGACGATCAGATCGGGAAGCTCGAGCGCCGGATCGCAAGCACCATTGCTCAGGATGACAGTCTGGACGAAAGCGTGGCTGCTGCGATCCATCCCAGGAACTGGTCTGGTCTCTGTGGCCATGCTCATCACCGAATGCCGGAACTCGGTCGGATGACCGCCGGCGAGGCCGCCGCCATGACAGGCCTTGCTCCGATGCCACACGACAGTGGAACAATGCGCGGCAAGAGAAGGATCTCGGTGGACGGCGGGCGTTGCGTTATGTGCTGTTCCTGGCCGCGCTCGCCGCAGCATGTCTCACTCAGGCGCTGAAACCCCTCGCCAAACGTCTCAAAGAACGTGGCAAGCCCCACAAGCTCATCATAATCGCAATCGCGCGCAGGCTCGTAACAAGCGCAAATCCATGGCGATCAAATCCAATCACCTAGGCACAGGTTGCTAGCCCACCAATTGCCGTTTCGGCAGGGCGAGAAAATCCTGCTGGCGGCAGCGGGTGCGCGTCCCAGCGGCGACGCCCTCGTGATTGGAATTTAGCCAAGCGGACGCCACTCGCAGCTGACATCGAGGACGCGTGAGAATCGGATGGCCGGTCGGATGTGCTTGCCATAGCAGCGCCCTGCCCGTTCAACCAGGTTTCTGCCGGTCACACATCCGATCACCGCGAAAGCTAGCCGCCCACCTCACCATGAGAAGCAGTATTTGTCTCTGAATCTTCGATCTATCGGGTCTTGACGGCGAAGCGCGCGGGCACATGCACAACGCTCGAGGCGCACTGTCGTCATCAGGTTGTCGACAGCTTCCCCATTTAACAAAACAGACAGGGTTGGTCGCACTGGACGAACATCGGCTGCCGATGCTCACGGTGCATGCCTGCCGAGGTCTGTTAAAGGGTAGTTTGTTCCTGATTTCCGGCATGTCAAATCCAGCCCAGCCTCGAAGGCCTATTTTTTGAAGGGAGGGACGGATGGATTTCGCCTCGACGAAGTGGGAGCAGGTAAAGTCGGACAGCGCGGGCCGGCAAGCGGGTTCACCCGCGGTGCCGTCCGCAGATGCAGCGACCTTTGAGCGGCAGCTGAGCGAGATCGCCAATTCCCGTGGCGGCAGAGCAATGCCGGCGGCCTCGACGTTGCAGCCGGTCCAGTCAGCTGGGGTTTTGATAGGGCACAGCAAGGAGCCTCTCTATTCCGAGGATGCTCGCCTTATTTCGGTGCTTGAGAAGGGCCTCCGCCAC
>NZ_JBWLUX010000072.1:0-2500 GCF_057784315.1 Mesorhizobium sp. CNPSo 4684
ATTTGGATCGAGAGTTCAACGTGCGTTTGGCAGACCTGGCAGCGACCTACTCTCCCGCGTCTTGAGACGAAGTACCATCAGCGCTGGAGCGTTTCACGGCCGAGTTCGGAATGGGATCGGGTGCAGCCGCTCCGCCATAACCACCAGGTCGGCAAAACGCACGTTATATCGAGAAGCTGGGGTGGGGATTAGGCAGTAGTCAATAGTGAGCAGGGGATACCCGCTCGCTATCGGCTTGTGCCGTTTGCCTGTCTTTCCGTGCCAAGGTGACATCTACAGTTGGCTTTCGGGCGTAGCCCGCAAGCGCGACTGCGCGTCGCCGGTTTTCCGGCGCCCTCGCGGAGCGTCCGGCCGAAGGCCGATACGACGCGTGAGCGCTGGTCAGACCATTTGACTTCGTCAAATGAGCATAAGGAATGAGAACGATCAAGCCGATCGAACTATTAGTACCGGTAAGCTTCAAGCGTTGCCGCTCTTCCACACCCGGCCTATCAACGTGGTCGTCTTCCACGGTTCTCAGGGAATACTCGTTTTAAGGTGGGTTTCCCGCTTAGATGCCTTCAGCGGTTATCCCGTCCGGATATAGCTACCCTGCTATGCGGCTGGCGCCACAACAGGTCCACCAGAGATCCGTCCATCCCGGTCCTCTCGTACTAGGGACAGATCCTTTCAATATTCCTACACCCACGGCAGATAGGGACCGAACTGTCTCACGACGTTCTGAACCCAACTCACGTACCGCTTTAAATGGCGAACAGCCATACCCTTGGGACCTGCTCCAGCCCCAGGATGCGATGAGTCGACATCGAGGTGCCAAACAACCCCGTCGATATGGACTCTTGGGGGTCATCAGCCTGTTATCCCCGGCGTACCTTTTATCCGTTGAGCGATGGCCCTTCCACGCGGGACCACCGGATCACTATGACCGACTTTCGTCTCTGCTCGACTTGTCAGTCTCGCAGTCAGGCAGGCTTATGCCATTGCACTCAGCGAACGATTTCCGACCGTTCTGAGCCCACCATCGCGCGCCTCCGTTACTCTTTAGGAGGCGACCGCCCCAGTCAAACTACCCACCATACATTGTCCCGGACCCGGATAACGGGCCGCGGTTAGACATCCATAGTAATAAGGGTGGTATTTCAAGGGTGGCTCCACCTGAGCTGGCGCCCAGGTTTCAAAGCCTACCACCTATCCTACACATGCCACTACGAATGCCAATGTAAAGCTATAGTAAAGGTGCACGGGGTCTTTCCGTCTAACCGCAGGAACCCCGCATCTTCACGGGGAATTCAATTTCACTGAGTCTATGCTGGAGACAGCGGGGAAGTCGTTACGCCATTCGTGCAGGTCGGAACTTACCCGACAAGGAATTTCGCTACCTTAGGACCGTTATAGTTACGGCCGCCGTTTACTGGGGCTTCGATTCAGAGCTTGCACCCCTCCTCTTAACCTTCCAGCACCGGGCAGGCGTCAGACCCTATACGTCGTCTTGCGACTTCGCAGAGCCCTGTGTTTTTGATAAACAGTCGCTACCCCCTGGTCTGTGCCACCCTCCTCTACTTGCGTAGAAAAGGGTCACGCTTCTTCCGAAGTTACGCGTGCAATTTGCCGAGTTCCTTCAGCATAGTTCTCTCAAGCGCCTTGGTATACTCTACCTGACCACCAGTGTCGGTTTCGGGTACGGTTTATAAGGAGGAGCTATTTCCTGGAACCGCTCCGCTGCCCGTTCAATCCGATAAGATTGGACAACTTGTGCGATCCGTCACTACCTCCAAGCCCACGAATATTAACGTGGTTCCCATCGACTACGCGTTTCCGCCTCGTCTTAGGGGCCGGCTAACCCTGCTCAGATTAGCTTTAAGCAGGAACCCTTGGTCTTTCGGCGGGGGAGTCTCTCACTCCCCTTACGTTACTCATGTCAGCATTCGCACTTCTGATACCTCCACCACCCCTCACGGGTATGGCTTCATCAGCTTACAGAACGCTCCGCTACCGCTTGGCCCTTGCGGACCAAACCCTAAGCTTCGGTGTATGGCTTTAGCCCCGTTACATTTTCGGCGCAAAGACCCTTATTTAGACCAGTGAGCTGTTACGCTTTCTTTAAATGATGGCTGCTTCTAAGCCAACATCCTGGTTGTTTTGGGATCCTCACATCCTTTCCCACTTAGCCATAACTTGGGGACCTTAGCTGTAGGTCAGGGTTGTTTCCCTTTTCACGACGGACGTTAGCACCCGCCGTGTGTCTGCCGACTAGTACTCCCAGGTATTCGGAGTTTGGTTAGGTTTGGTAATCCGGTGAGGACCCCTAGCCCATCCAGTGCTCTACCCCCTGGGGTATTCGGTCGACGCTCTACCTAAATAGATTTCGCGGAGAACCAGCTATTTCCGAGTTTGATTGGCCTTTCACCCCTAGCCACAAGTCATCCCGAACTATTGCAACAGTTATGGGTTCGGTCCTCCAGTAAGTGTTACCTTACCTTCAACCTGCTCATGGCTAGAT
>NZ_JBWLUX010000073.1:0-3955 GCF_057784315.1 Mesorhizobium sp. CNPSo 4684
GACCATCATCCTGCCCGACGTGCCGGAAATCATCTCGCCAATCATCTATGCGCTGCCGATCCAGATGCTGGCCTATTACGCCGCCGTCTTCATGGGCACCGACGTCGACCAGCCGCGCAATCTGGCGAAATCGGTGACGGTGGAGTAGGTTCCCGGCACGAACTCGTATCAGTCATTGATACTTCATGTTGCAAGTCATCTTGTATCAGAGTATGATACAAGATGAGGGGTGCAACTTTGATCGTTTCGTTCAAAGGCAGGGCGGTCGAAGCGGTTGCAGCGGGTAAGGCACCGAAAGGCTTTCCGTCAGATTTCGTCGCTCGCGCTGAGCGTCGTCTTCGAGCAATCGACAATGCCGTCCAGCTGAACGACCTTCGATCGCCGCCCGGAAACCACCTCGAAGCTCTGAAAGGAGGTCGTGGCGGACAGCATTCGATACGCATCAACGACCGATGGCGCATCTGTTTCAGGTGGACCACTGCAGGTGCCGAAGACGTGGAGATCGTTGACTACCATTGAGCGGGCACTCGCCCTAACCCTTTGAGGATATGATGCCCAAGTTCGCACGCCCCATTCACCCCGGAGAATTCCTGCGGGAAGAGTATCTTGTTCCACTCGGCATGAGTGCCGGTGCGCTCGCGAAGAAGCTCAACCTCCCGCGCACCCGTATCGAGCGCATTGCCAAGGAGGAGATCGGTCTGACCCCCGACACAGCCTTGCGCCTCGCCCGTTTTTTCAACACGACGCCTCAGTTCTGGATGAATTTTCAACAGGCCTATGAACTGGAAACCGAGGCCGAGAAACTGGCGCCGGAACTTGAGAAGATCGAACCGCTCGAAGCGGCGGCTTAATCGGTTCTTTAAAAACTTCGTAGTTTCAAAGCGACTTCGGGTTCACTAATGTTGCGCTGCAACTCGCGCCCCCCGGTGAACCATGTCCGATGCTCCCAGAACTTCAGGCATGACCCGGCTGAGGAACTATTTCCTCACAGGCTTCATCGTCTGCGCGCCGCTGGCGATCACCGCCTATATCGCCTGGTCGTTCATCGGCTGGGTCGATTCGTGGGTAAAGCCGTACATTCCGGCACGCTACAGCCCCGACACCTATCTGCCGTTTCCGGTTCCGGGTTTCGGCCTGATCGTGGCGCTGATCCTGATCACGCTGATCGGCTTCATGACCGCCAACATCGTCGGCCGAGCCATCGTCAATTTCGGTGAGCGACTGCTGGGCCGCATGCCGCTGGTGCGCGGCATCTATGGTTCGCTGAAGCAGATTTTCCAGACGGTGCTGTCGAACAAGGGCGACATGTTCCGCCAGGTCGGGCTGGTCGAATATCCGCGCAAGGGCGTCTGGTCGCTGGTCTTCGTCGCCAGCGAGAAGGAGACCGAGATCAACCGGAAGCTCGACCGGGAGGGCGACCCGATGATCGCCGTGTTCATGCCATGCACGCCGAACCCGACCACCGGCTTCCTGATGTATGTGCTGAAATCCGATATCGTGTTGCTCGACATGACGATCGAGGACGGCGCCAGGCTGATCGTTTCGGCCGGGCTGGTGGCGCCCGAGGTCAAGCCGAAAATGGTGACGGTGAACGGTGAGCCGATCGAAGGAGATCTCGCCAATCCGCCGCTTGGCGTCCTGGCTCAGCCGGCACGCAAAAGCCGAACAGCCTCGTCGCGGCCGAACAAATAGAGCAACAGGCGCAGCGCGTCGCCACGCTCCGATTGCAGTTCCGGGTCGCGCGACAGGATCAACCGCGCATCGTCGCGGGCGGCTTCCAGTAGGTCGGCATGCGCTTCGATGCGCGCCACCTGGAAACCCGGCGTGCCGGACTGGCGGGTGCCGAGCAATTCACCTTCGCCGCGCAGTTTCAGATCCTCCTCGGCGATCAGGAAACCGTCTTCGGTCTCGCGCATCACCGACAGCCGGCGCTTTGCCGTTTCGCCGAGCGGGTCCTTGTAGAGCAATACGCAAGAGGAGGGCTTGTCGCCGCGCCCGACGCGGCCGCGCAACTGGTGCAGTTGCGCCAGACCAAAACGCTCGGCATGCTCGATGACCATGATCGTGGCATCCGGCACGTCGACGCCGACTTCGATCACCGTGGTGGCGATCAGGATGCGGGTCTCGCCGACCTTGAAGGCGCGCATCGCCTCGTCCTTTTCGGCGCCCTTCATGCGGCCATGGACGAGGCCGATGCGGTCGCCGAACAAAGGTTGCAGCGAGGCAAAACGGTCCTCGGCCGACATCAGCTTGATCTCTTCGGATTCCTCGACCAGCGGGCAGATCCAGTAGATTTTCTGGCCATCGGCGACGGCGTCGAGCATGCGTCCGACCAGTTCGTCGAGCCGCTCCAGCGGCAGGGTGACGGTGCGGATCGGCTGGCGGCCGACCGGTTTTTCCGTCAGCTTGGAGACGTCCATGTCGCCGAAAGCGGTCAGCACCAGAGTGCGCGGGATCGGAGTCGCCGTCATCACCAGCATGTCGGGCGCGTCGCCCTTGGCGGTGATGGCAAGCCGCTGGTGGACGCCGAAGCGGTGTTGCTCGTCGACGACGGCAAAGACGAGGTCGTGATAGGTCACCGTTTCCTGAAACAGCGCATGGGTTCCGACGACGATGTCGATGTCGCCGCTGGCAAGACCTGCCAGCGTTTCGGTGCGCTCGCGGCCCTTCTCCCGGCCGGTCAGGATGGCGACACGCAGGCCGGCCTGTTCGGCCAGCGGCGTGATCGTTGCCAGATGCTGGCGCGCCAGGATTTCGGTCGGCGCCATCAGCGCTGCCTGTCCGCCGGCCTCGACGGCGCGCGCCATGGCAAGCAGCGCCACCACCGTCTTGCCTGAGCCGACATCGCCCTGCAGTAGGCGCAGCATGCGTTCGGGATCGGCGAGATCGGCGTTGATTTCGGCGAGTGCGAATTCCTGGCTGCCGGTCAATGAATAGGGCAGGGCCGCACGCAGTTTCTCGACAATGCGGCTGTCGCCGATCAGCGGTCGGCCCGACAGGCGGCGCACTTTTGCCCGCACCAGCGCCAGCGACACTTGGCCAGCGAGAAATTCGTCATAGGCGAGGCGGCGCCATGCCGACCCCTCGATGGCGACATCGATCGGGTCCGAGGGATGATGGATGCGGGCGAGCGCATCGCCAAAGGCAGGAAAGGTCTGCTTGCGCATGAAGGCGCCGTCCTGCCATTCCGGCAATTCCGGCAGCCTTCCCAGCGCCTGGCCGATGGCGCGGCGCAGCACCTTGCCCGAAAGGCCGGCGGTGAGCGGATAGACCGGCTCGACCGGGGGCAGGGTTTCCGCTTCGCTGACCAGGGCGATATGGTCGGGATGGACCATGGTTGGGCGGCCGTTGAACCACTCCATGCGGCCGGAGACGATGACGTGCTCGCCCACCGGCATTGCCTTTTCGAGATAGGCGGCATGGGCGTGGAAGAAGGTCAGCCCGATCTCGCCGGTGTCGTCGTGGGCGTAGACGCGGTAGGGCACCGACCGGTTGCCGCGCGGCGGCGGCTGGTGACGGTCGATGCGCACGTCGAGCGTGACGATGGCGCCTGCCGGCGCGAGCGCGATGCCCGGCCGGTTGCGGCGGTCGATGACCGAGTTTGGCAGCACGAAGAGAAGATCGCCGGCGCGGGCGGCGCGGTCGCCGAGATCGGCCGCCACCACCCTCTCGATCAGCGCGCCGACCTTCGGCCCAACGCCGGCAAGCGAAGTGATCGGAACGAAGAGAGGGTCGAGGAGGGAAGGTCTCATTCGTAAGAGACCGCGCTATGTGGGCGCCCAGTCCTACCCCCCTCTGTCCTGCCGGACATCTCCCCCTCGAGGGCAGGGCTATCGCATATGAGTAAAGAGGTCATAGAAGAAGTCTTTGCTCCAGTTTGCCCTTCGCATCTTGCTGGCGATAGGTTTGTCGAGCGGATGGGCAGCCAAGATGTTTTGCGCGAGCCTTCGGATGA
>NZ_JBWLUX010000074.1:0-3899 GCF_057784315.1 Mesorhizobium sp. CNPSo 4684
GCCTGCGATGGCAATGCACCCAGTTGATGGACGGGGTCCGCCGACGACATCAGGCGACCACCTGAATTGGCGATCTCGCTCAGCTGCCGCTCAATGGCAAGGCCGTCTGGATTGTCCAGGGTCCTCGGCCTCTTCGCTGGCCGCAACCCAGCTGTGTCACGCTCATCGTTGATGAGGACCTCCTCGCTTGGCGGGAGGTGGCTGCTGGCAAATGTACCGATCGGCTTGTCGGGGACCTGGCGCGCGGCCGGCTCGAGAGACGACGGGCCGGGTTTGTCCATCATCTCCCAAAGTAAATCCTGATCGTAGCCTTCCACGGGAGGCAACTCATCTGGCCATCTGCTCGCGCCCTGCGACGCGCTGTGCTGCGCAGCGGCGCTGCCGACGGGCATCGGCTCCATCCGGACCGCTTTTGCTGGATCAGGAACGGGGAGGATATGGTGCTCGAGCTCCATCGCTTTAGCGCCTGCCTGCGATTTTCGCAGATCAGCCAGTGCGGCACCGACATTCCGATTGCCCCCGGCGTCCTTCCTATAGCGCTCGACATCGCCGTCCAACGACGTGCCGGAAAGCCGAGCAGCAATGCCCGGCTTGTTGTTCTCACGCAGGTAGTCACTGAAATTGCGAAGAAGAACTGCATACCGGCTGCGGGTCCCGGTCGCTGCTTCGCTTTTGTATTCTTTGATGAGAGCCACGTCCTGGGGGTGAGGATTTAGCTCAGGGCGGCCTGTGATCGGCACCACTCCGCCCGTCAACTGGAAGTTCCGGAGATGGTCCATTGCCGGACGGAGTCTCCCATTATGACCCGTTTCGATGGCCTCGCGCACATCATCGGTCAGCGACCGGTCGTCGAGCCGGGCAGCAATCGGATCTTTTTTATTTGCGAAGAGCCAGCGCCCGAAGCTGTGAAGAGAAGATACATAGGCGTCGGCAGTGCCATTGGCGGCATTGCCCTCGAAGAGGGCCTTCTCAAGTCCCGAAATGAGGCCAGCGTCCTCGGAATAAAGAGGCTGCTTGCTTCGCCCTATTAAAACTCCAGTTGACTGAAGGCGCTTGGCCGGCTGGAGAGATGATGGCGGGCCGGGTTCGTCCATCATCTCCCAAAGCAAATCCTGATCGTAGCCTTCCACAGGAGGCAGCTCCGCTGGCCACCTGCCCGCACCCTGCGACACGCTGTGCTGCGCAGCGGCGCGGCCGACGGGCATCGGCTCCATCCGGACCGCTTTTGCGGGAGCAGGAACGGGGAGGATATGGCGCTCGAGCCCCATCGCTTTAGCGCCTGCCTGCGATTTTCGCAGATCAGCCAGTGCGGCACCGATATTCCGATCACCCGCGGCGTCTTTCCTATAGCGCTCGACATCGCCGTCCAATGACGTGCCGGAAAGCCGAGCAGCAATGCCCGGCTTGTTGTTCTCACGCAGGTAGTCACTGAAACTGCGAAGAACAGCTGCATACTTGCTGCCGGTCCCTGGCGCTGCTTCGTTTTTGTACTCTTTGATGAGAGCCACGTCCTGGGGGTGAGGATTTAGCTCAGCGCGGCTTGCGATCGGCACGTTGCCTGTCGACTGGAAGATCCGGAGATGGTCCATTGCCGGACGGAGTCTCACGTTATAACCCGTTTCGATGGCCTCGCGCACATCATCGGTCAGCGATTGCTCGTTGAGCCGGGCGGCAATCGGATCTTTGTTATTTGCGAAGAGCCAGCGGCCGAAGCCGAGAAGAGAAGATACATAGGCGGAAGCAGTGGCATTGATGGCATTGCCCCCGAGAAGTGCCTTCTCAAGTCCCGAAATAAGGTGAGCGTCCTCGGAATAAAGACGCTGCCTGCGCCGCCCTATCCGAACACCAGCTGACTGAGCCTGCCGCAGTGTCGAGGTCGCCGGTATTGCTCCACCTGAATTGGCGATCTCACTCAGCTGCCGCTCAACGGCAAGGCCGTCTGGATTGTCCAAGGGCCTCGGCCTCTTCGCTGGCCGCAACCGAGCTGTGTCACGCTCATCGTTGATGAGGACCTCCTCGCTTGGCAGGAGGTTGCTGCTGGCAAATGCACCGATCGGGTTGTCAGAGAACTGGCGCGCGGCTGGCTCGAGAGATGACGACGGGCCGGGTTTGTCCATCATCTCCCAAAGCAAATCCTGATCGTAGCTTTCCACAGGAGGCAGCTCCTCTGGCCACCTGTCCGCTTCCTGCTGCGCAGCGGCGGCGCTGACGGGCTTCGGCTCCATCCGCGGCGCGTTTTCGGGATCAGGAACGGGGAGAATATGGCGCTCGAGCTCCATCGCTTTAACGCCTGCCTGCGATTTTCGCAGATCAGCCAGTGCGGCACCGATATTCCGATCACCCGCGGCGTCTTTCCTATAGCTCTTCACATCGCCGTCCAATGACGTGCCGGAAAGCCGAGCAGCAATGCCCGGCTTGTTGTTCTCACGCAGGTAGTCACTGAAACTGCGAAGAAGAGCTGCGTACCGGCTGCCGGTCGATGTCCCTGCTTCGTTTTTGTACTCCTTGATGAGAGCCAGGTCCTGGGGGTGAGGATTTAGCTCAGGGCGACCTTCGATCGGCACGACTCCGCCCATCGACAAGGTCCGGAGATGGTCCATCGCCGGAAGGAGTCGTCTGTGATGACCCTTATCGATGGCCTCGCGGGCATCATCGGTCAGCGACTGGTCGTCGAGGCGGGCAGCAATCGGATCTTTGTTATTTGCGAAGAGCCAGCGCCCGAACCTGCGAAGAGAAGATACATAGGCGTTGGCGTTGCCCTTGCTGAGGGCGAGTTCCGAGATGAGGCGAGCGTCCTCGAAATAAAGAGGCTGCTTCCTGTTCCCTTTCGAAACTCCAGCTGACTGAGCCGGCTGCAGCGCCCAGGAGGCCGGCATTGCTCCACTACCTCCACCTGAATTGGTGACACGCTCATCGTTGATGACGACTTCCCCGCTTGGCAAAAGGTTGCTGCTGGCAAATGCACCCATCGGCTCGTCCGGGAACTGCTGGTGGTCGTAGCCCCAGTTTAAGTGACGAATGGACTCTCGGGGATCCGATGACTGGTCATGGCGTGCGGCTGGCTCGAGAGACGACGACGGGCCGGGTTTGTCCATCATCTCCCAAAGCAAATCCTGATCGTAGCTTTCTACGGGAGGCAGCTCATCTGGCCATCTGCTCGCGCCCTGCGACGCGCTGTGCTGCGCAGCGGCGCTGCCGACGGGCATCGGCTCCATCCGGACCGCGTTTTCGGCAGCGGGAACGAGGGGAATATGGCGCTCGATTTCCATCACTTTAGCGCCTGCCTGCGATTTTCGCAGATCAGCCAGTGCGGCACCGATATTCCGATCACCGCCGTCCTTCCTATAGCTCTTGACATCGCCGTCCAACGACGTGCCCGAAAGCCGACCAGCAATGCCCGGCTTATTGTTCTCACGCAGGTAGTCACTGAAATTGCGAAGAACAGCTGCATACACGTTGCGGGTCGGTGTCACTGCTTGGTTTTTGTACTCTTCGATGAGGACCTCGTCCTGGGGGTGAGGATTTAGATTACCGCAACCTTTGATCGGCACGACTCCGCCCGTCGACTGGAAGGTGCGGAGATAGTTTATTGCCGAGAGGAGTCGTCTATTATGACCCTTTTCGACGGCTTCGCGGGCATCATCGGTCAGCGACTGGTCGTCGAGCCGCGCAGCAATCGGATCTCTTTTATTTGCGAAGAGCCGGCGGCTGAAGCTGCGAAGAGAGTATACATAGCCGTTGGCGGTGTGATTGGCGGCATTGCCGTGGCGGAGGCCCTTCTCAAGCACCGAAATAAGGCGAGCATCCTCGGAATAGAGAGGCTCCTTGCTGTGCCCTATCAAAACCCCAGCTGACTGGACCGGCTGCAACGTCGAGGCCGCCGGCATTGCTCTGCCGCC
>NZ_JBWLUX010000075.1:0-3693 GCF_057784315.1 Mesorhizobium sp. CNPSo 4684
AAAGGTTGCAACTGGCGGGAAAGCCCAAAATGCTCATCCGCATCGCGCTTGCCAGAAAACTTCTCGTCATCCTCAATGCAAAAGCACGCGACGCGAGAAGTGAGTTCGCAAATGCAACTTGACCCCCCAGATAGTCGCTCTCCCCCACTCGCGTGGCGGCAAGGAACATCCTGCAAACGTCTTTGCTAGCACCCCCACCCGGACCTTCGGTCCGACCTCCCCACAAGGGGGAGGTGCGAGCGTCCACCCCTTGCCCCATCAACACGCGACCCGTGCCACACGACAGCCAGGCCCGTAGCTCCTATCCCGGGCCTGCGCTGTGGTCCGCTGGTCGCGCCGTTGCGGAGGAGACTGAAATTGACGTCGACGCCGATTGCCGCCGCCGAAACCAAAACCTTGCCGATCACCGCGCTGCTCGGCGCCATGGTGTCGATCCAGATCGGCGCCACCTTCGCCAAGGGCCTGTTTCCGCTGATCGGCGCCAATGGCACCACGGCGCTCCGGTTGGCCGTGGGCGCGCTGATGCTGGCGGCGGTGCTGAGACCCTGGCGGGTGCGGCCGTCGCGCGCCGTACTGCCCTGGCTCATCGCCTATGGTGTGAACCTCGCGGGGCTGAACCTTTTGTTTTATGCGGCGCTCGCCAGAATCCCGCTCGGCATTGCTGTGGCGCTCGAATTCTCCGGCCCGCTTTTGGTGGCGACGCTGTCGTCGCGGCGCGCGACTGATTTCGTGTGGGTGGCGCTGGCCGTCGCCGGCATCGTGCTGTTGTCGCCCTTCATCCATTCCGGCAGCGCGCTCGACCCGATCGGTGTGATGCTGGCGCTTGCCGCCGGCGGCTGCTGGGCGCTCTACATCGTCTTTGCGCAAAAGGCGGGCGCCGAGCTCGGCAGCCAGACAACCGCTTACGGGCTGATCATCGCCGCCGCCATCGCCCTGCCGTTCGGCATCGCCGAGGCGGGTTCCGGCCTGGTCGCGCCCGCGATCCTGGTCGGCGCGCTGCTGGTAGGGCTGTTTTCCAGCGCCTTGCCGTTCTGGCTGGAGATGGTGGCGCTGACCCGGATGCCTGCCAGGCTCTACGGCACGCTGACCTGCATGGAGCCGGCGCTGGGCGCGCTGGCCGGCTTCCTGTTCCTGCATGAAATCCTGAGCCCGCTGCAATGCGCGGGCATCGCCGCCGTGGTCGTTGCCGCCTTCGGCGCCGCGCTGACGACGAAGCCGCCTGTGCCGTCGCCGGAATAGTTGCCGACGGCCCAGTCGGCACAAGTGAACATATGGGATGTCGCGCTGATGCCGGCCGGCATCGTCATCGTCGAGGCCAACACCAGCCCGGGCTCGACGTCCACCAATGCCATGGCAGCCTGAAACAGACCGCGGAGCAGCGCGGTTTCTGGGCCGAAATGGGCATGCGAGACCGATGCCATGCTCCGCCGGTCGCGTGTCCGGTTGCTCAAGGGCCCGCAGCATCGATATATGGCTTGTCACAGGAGATCCAAATGAGCACAGCGAGGGCCGACAGCATTGCTTGAGCCGTCCGTGATCAAGGCACTACTCCTTGTCGGGCTCGCCGCTGTCGTTGCGGCTCTCGCCTTGCGGCAGGCGCGGTCGCGTCGCAAGGCCCGGCTGCGTGAAAATCCGGCCAACGACTACGCCTTGCGCCAGGACTGGTCGGGCAACCACGGCAAGCTCAATTACTCGTCCTTTGTCTATTTCGATGCCGATCGCGACGGTCGCTACGGGCTCGGCGACCGGCCGATGGCCGGCATCATGGTCAGGCTGCATGATGGCAACGGCCGCTTCATCGCCGCGGCGCGGAGCAATCGCGGCGGCTTTGCCAATTTCCTGGCGTCGACGAAACGTCGGGCCGCGCCCATTCATGTGCCGGGAAGCTACCGCTTCACCGTTTCGGTGCCGCCCGGCTGGCGCGTAAGCAGCGCCAATGAGGTCCAGTCGCAGCATCTCCGGCTGCTGCCGGGCTCGCCCACCGGGCTGGTCTCGGAAGCAATGCTGCAGCCGGTCGGCCTGTTTCCGACACGCCGGCTCAGCGGCCGCGTGGCGGACGGCGTTTCGGCGAGCATCTCGGTGATGGCGAAAGGGCAAGAGGTGGCGGTGCATCCGCTAACTGATGGCGCCAGCTTCCGCCTCGACCTGCCCGATGACGCTGACGCGATCGACATTGCCGGTCGCGGCATCGCGCGCAGGCTCACCTTGTCGGCCTATCCGACCGAACTCGGCCTGCTGTTGCCCGAAAATGCCGCTTCGGAAAACGCTGTCATGGATGGCGCAGCGCCTTTGCACACCATCGGTTTCGACGATGTCACCTCGCGCGGCCTGCGCAAGGTGCCGTCCGGTTATGCCGGCTTGACCTGGTTCAACCTGAACGCACTTGCGCGCGATCATACAGAAGGCAGCGAAGGCTACATCAACGGCAACATCTCGGGAGACCATGTCTGCTACACGAGCAGCGGACACCCCGCGGAATTCTCAAGCGAAAAACCGTTCGGCTTCCATTCCGTAATGCTGACCGCGGCGTGGCTGAAGTCCGAAGGCGAAACCGCGCTGGTGGAGAGTTGGCTTGGCGACCGGCTGATCGCCAGCGACACCATCATCCTGTCGGCGCTGGCGCCCGTGCACTACGCGCCGATGCTGGCGGCGGTCACGCGCGTGCGCCTTTCCACGAGCCACTATTGGCAGCTCGTGCTCGATGATCTGGTGGTTGCGCGCTGAATGGTCCCGTCACCTGCGGGAAAAGATCAAGCTCTGGAACGGATCAAGCCGCCCGACTCTGTCAGGATAAATTTGAGAAATCGGGGTGAAAAGGTTCAGCCCGGGGTAGGGGCGGAAGCACCATTCGCGGTGATTTGCGAGAGCTTGCCCTTCTTGACCAGCACCGGCTTGGAATAGGTCTTCTTCATGCGGCATCTCCAATGTCAGGCTCAGGCGATAGAAAGACGGAACGATTTCACTCGACCGGGCCGGAACCGGCGCCATTGGTGACGGCCGTAACCCGCGAGAGCTTGCCTTTTTTGACCAGCACCGGCTTCAAATAGGTTTTCTTCATAGTGCATCCTCCAGGATGACGCGATAATGCCTGACAGATCGACACTGTCAACCTGTGCGATACCGTCGTCCCGTCTCGACTTTTCTTGTCGCCGATGCGCTAATCCGCAAATCCACCTTCGTCTAGAAAGCATTGTTCTTGGCTTTGCATGGCGCGGCCGAGGATCGGGTTGCGGTGCGGAAAGCATCAACAGCATCGTGCCGAAAGTCGCGTTGATGGATGCGGGCCTAGCCTGGCTGGTCGGCCTGCTCTAACAGGCCGGATGCAGCTATAGGTTGCAAAATGTAGGACTTAAGTCTGACAATTTTACAAAAAAAGTCTGTATTTGCCGAGACAAGGGTCGTAAGCCGCTTTCGCAAGGCCGTCGATTTGTGGATGCTGTTTTGGTAACAACGCCATTCCGGTTGTGGACAGATCGGATTGGTCTTCGCTGACCGTCAGGGGAAGAACAGATTACGCGATTGCGCCAACTCTGCTGGCTTTCCTTGCGGGCGTCCACAACGCTCGCCCTGATCCTTGTGCCCTACCACCTCAGCTTTGACGGCGCCGCCAAGATTGCCGCCAGCAATGCCTTCGCCAAGGATGGCGGCAATGGGGGCGGCGGCGGGAATGGCGGCGGCGGCAATGGCGGCGGC
>NZ_JBWLUX010000076.1:0-3522 GCF_057784315.1 Mesorhizobium sp. CNPSo 4684
CCTGAGCCGGACTATCCGGCCGAGGCAGCGGTGCGCAGTGTGCGCCAGAACGGCGCCGTCAAATGGCAGGGCGCCGAAATCTACGTCTCGGCCACGCTGGCAGGCGAACCGGTCGCCATCGAAGAAACTGAGAGCGGCGAATGGGCGATACGCTTCTATGCCCATCCGCTCGGGTTTATCGACCAGAAGCACGGGAAACTGGTTCGCCGAAGCGCCGCGCCAACCAAACCGCTTGGCGCTGCGGCGAACTCAACATAAGGCGAAAACTGTTACCTATGTATCCGGTTCAAACTGTTACCCATCTATCGGCTGGACAGGCGCAGCCTCGGCGCCATTCTTGCAGCGCTGGCGATTGGCGAAGCCAGCAACGAGAGCGACCCCTCTCCCCGTCACTATACGGGCAGAGGATGCCGGCAGGCAGGTGAGGGGCAGCGCTGTCGCCTGGATATGAGGCATCCATCACTGCAGCCGCATAGAAACCGTCGCACTTCACTGGCTCCCGTTCACTCCGCGCCCGCATCATGCTAACCACCCACCATGGCGCAGAAGAAAGGATACGAGGTCGATTCGTGGCTGGCGAAGCCGGACGCGCGCATCTCGATCGTCCTGCTTTACGGTCCCGACCGCGGCCTCGTTGCCGAACGCGCCAAAGCCTTTGCCGAAAAGACCGGCCTGCCGCTCGACGACCCCTTTTCGGTGGTTCGGCTCGACGGCGCGGAGGTCGATCGCGATCAGGGCCGGCTGCTCGACGAGGCCCGTACGGTGCCGATGTTTTCCGACCGACGGCTTTTATGGGTGCGCAACGCCAGTGGCCAGAAGCCGTTGGCCGAGGACGTCAAGGCGCTGACGGTAGAGCCCGCGCGCGACGCCATCATTCTGATCGAAGCCGGCGACCTGAAAAAGGGCGTCGGCCTGCGCGCCATCGTCGAGGCGGCCGACACCGCCATGGCGCTGCCTTGCTATGCCGACGAGGCCCGCGACATCGACACCGTCATCGACGATGAGCTGCGCAAGGCCGGCATGTCGATGGCCCTCGATGCGCGCCAGGCGCTGCGCCGCAATCTCGGCGGCGACCGGCTGGCCTCACGCGGCGAGATCGAAAAGCTGGTGCTTTACGCGCACGGCCAGAGGGAAATCGGCCTCGACGACGTCAGGGCGATGTCCGGCGACGTCTCCGGCGCCTCCTTCGACGATGCCGTCGATGCGGTGCTGGAAGGCAAAGTCAGTGACTTCGACACCGCCTTCACCCGCCACTGCCTGTCCGGCGGCCAGCCTTTTCTTGTGCTGTCCTCGGCCATGCGCCAGTTGCAGCAGCTTCAGGTCATGCGCGGCCAGATGGACTCCGCCGGCCGCAACGCCGCCTCGGCGGTTGCGGGCGCAAGGCCTCCGGTCTTTTTCTCCAGACGCAAGCTGGTGGAAAAGGCGCTCGAACGCTGGAACGTCGATGCGCTCAGCCGCGCGTTGATCCGCCTGCAATCGGCCGTGCTACAGACCAGGCGCAGGCCGGACCTGTCCGAAGCCTTGGCGCGCCAGGCGCTGCTTGGCATTGCAGTGGAAAGCGCGAGGCTGGGGCAGCGCGGCTGATCTCCCCCCTCGAGGGGGAGATGTCGCCGAAGGCGACAGAGGGGGTCACCTCAGCTGCCTCGACTCCATCCGTCAATCCATGATCATGGCTTCCATGGGCTGGAAGGTTGGCAGCGCCTGCGGAAAGACCAACACCGCTGCCCCATAAAGGAGCAGAGCGACACCCGACAGCTTTGCGATCCTCTGCCCTGACGGCAGGGTCTTTTCCGCAAAGATCAGCAAAGTGACCACAGCCATCGCGGCGATGTTCATGATCCCGAGAGGAAAAAGAGCGAGGAACAAAAGCCAGCAGCAGCCCAGACAAAAAAGCCCATGCTCCAGCCCCATGCGTACCGCGCCCCACTGACCATCGCGCCATGAGGTCAGGATGAAGCCAATGGGCGTACGGCATTTGGCCAGGCACAGATCCTTCAACGGAGAAAGTTGATAGGCGCCTGCCATCAACAGCAGCGCGCCGCCGATGCGCGCGACCGTGGCGGCGGACATTCCCGCATGCGCCGCAATGAGCTCTCCGCCCGCCGCACCGGCAAAGGCGAGCGCACCCATCGCGCCCCAAAGCAGCATGTACGCAGCCACGAAAAACCAGGTCGAGACAAAAGTCTCGCCGCGCCCCCGTTTGCCGGCCTGGATGCGATGAAACGTCAGCACCATGGGCGCGGCGGTAGGGAACATCATGGCAATCATCATGATCATCCAGACGGCAAGAAACAGCGGCGCCTTCATCCCCATGGTGGGTGAGTACATGCGCATGTCCGCGTCCATGCCGAGCCACTGCCAGACAAGCACGGTCCACGCTGCCGCGGCGACAACAATCAGCAGCGCGAGAATGATGTTTCGCTGCAATATCAGCGCCATGGGCCAAGTCCGTTGCGGCCGGGAACTAGAGCAATTTCAGGAAAAGTGCGGTTTTCCGTCCGAAATTGCGTCAAAACAAAGAGATAGAGCGGATCGCCGTTTCCATGAAACGGTGAGGCGCTCTAGTGCTGGCCGGACCAATTGATCGGGGCATAGTGCCCGTTTCGGCGGGAATTATCCCAGCTCATGCCGTGGTCGCTGAATGTGCTGCCTTCCGCCCCCATCGCCAGGGCGAGCCAATCGGGGTTGACCGGATGGCCGGTTGCCGCCCACATCTGCCCGTCCTCGCGCATGGTCGGCAACGGTTCGACCGCCATCTGCATGATGCCCGCAATCTGCGCCGACCGCTTCTTGCCGTAGATCCGGTAGCTTATCGGTACCTTCTTGGCTCCGAGGTTCGTGCCGATCATAGGTGCCAGCACCGCCATCGGACCGCCTGCAGCGCCGGTGAAGATCGCGCCCAGCGCTTCTGTTTGCTTATCGTCGGCCTGTTCGTCGATATACGCGGCAGCCGTCCAATTGCCGTCCGCCATCGGGCCCGGCGCGTGAGCAACCATCGCAACATTGAGGCCATCCAACCGAACGTCACCGTATTTGCCGGTATCGATATGAAAGACCAGGCCAACGTCGCAAACGCCTTGCGTCGGCTTCGATGTCAGCTGCGCGTTGGTGGACAGCAGGCAAGGACACACGACATCGCAGTTGCAATTTTCGAAGTAACTTCCAGACAATTGCCAGCTGACCGCCATTTGCACCTCCCCGCTTGCGTCAGGCGCGTCGGCATGTCGCTTGGGCGAGGTGGTGCCGTTCACAAATGGTGCAGGAACGGCAATTAGCCCCGCCGCGACTGATCGGCACGCTAGGGCAGATAATTTAAGCCATATCTAATTTAGGTTACGCCGTTGCCCGGCACTGTCAAGCCGCAACGCCAATGCTGTCGTAAGCACACGAGTTGTCCGGATTAGGTAGCACGCGAGTTGTCCGGTTTTATCGCCAGCGAATGGAGGCTGGGGATGAAGCGGGCAGCATGGCTACAGGACCGGAGAATGCAGAAGTTTCGGGATGTTTTGAGCCGCTGGAATG
>NZ_JBWLUX010000077.1:0-3279 GCF_057784315.1 Mesorhizobium sp. CNPSo 4684
GTGGCGGAGGCCCTTCTCAAGCACCGAAATAAGGCGAGCATCCTCGGAATAGAGAGGCTCCTTGCTGTGCCCTATCAAAACCCCAGCTGACTGGACCGGCTGCAACGTCGAGGCCGCCGGCATTGCTCTGCCGCCACGGGAATTGGCGACCTCGTTCAGCTGCCGCTCAAAGGTCGTCGCATCTGCGGACGGCACCGCGGGTGAACCCGCTTGCCGGCCCGCGCTGTCCGACTTTACACGCTCCCACTTCGTCGAGGCGAAATCCATCCGTTCCTCCCTTCAAAAATAGAGGCATCGAAGCTGGGCTGGATTTGACGTGCCGGAAATCAGGAACAAACTACCCTTTAACAGCCCTCGGCAGGCATGCATCGTGAGCATCGGCAGCCGATGTTCGTCCAGTGCGACCAACCCTGTCTGTTATGTTAAATGGGGAAGCTGTCGACAAGCTGATCACGACAGTGCGCCTCGAGCGTTGTGCATGTGCCCGCGCGCTTCGCCGTCAAGACCCCATAAATCGAGATCTGAGACAAATACTGCTTCACCTCGCTGATCTGTACGGCCATCTTTCGCGGTGAGGTGCACTGCAAAGTACGGATGCGCGACTGGCAGAAACCTGGTTGAACGGGAAGGCACTGCTTTGGCAAGCACATCCGGCCCGCCATCCGATTCTCACTCGTTCTTGATGTCAGCTGCGCGTGGCGACGCAAGAGTTGCCGTAATCGACGATCGTCTTGACGATCGCATGATCAGCAATGCCCGGGTTTCGCCCCACTGCATAAAAATGCTTTGGCGTGATGCCCGTCGATGTCTTGTGGCCGCAGCCGGGCCGTTTAGAGCGCCTCGGTCGAACATGCAGTCATCATTTCCACGCTCTTGGCAAACACTTCGCGAAGTGTGGAGCGAGGTCGACAGGCGCGTCCGGAACCCGAATGGGCGAACTGCCCATGCCGAAGCCTTCTTCACCGCGATGCGGCCAACATCCGTCATGCGCTGACTGCTCGGTTCCGTTATTCAAACGCCCGCCTTCAAGACCTTCTGGGATGCGCAGGCGTTTAGACAGCAATCGCAAACGAGGTGCACTGGACCCGGCATGCCATGCACTTTGACCGTGACCTCGGCGGCAAACGGTTTGGAAACGACGGCTATTCTCGCGAGGAGCTTGCCGCCGCGTTCCTTTGCGCGACCCCGGGGCGGGGCGCCTCGAGGTCGCGACGACCATAAATCTCAACGAGCGGCTTGATCCCAACACCGTTAACGGCGAACGTCTCGAAGAACTGCAGCGCCTCCAGTCGAGGACCATCGATACCACTCCGGTCGAAGGCGAAGAGCTGGATTCACAAAGGGCGGGGAAGCAGTAGTTAGCTCGTCATGCGCCGAGGGGCCGGTCCCACCGCAATTTGCGATTTGAGACCCGTATTTCGATGCAATCGCCTCCGGATTTTAACGGAGGAAATCGGACGGCGCCGCGAAATCATTCGACACGTCGATCGTTAAATGGGTGGCCAGCCCACACCCGCAGACGAGCGTGCGAAGAAGGACAACAGCTCGCCACGCGTGATCGGCTGGACATAGGCGATGCACACCAAGACGAGCACCTCCGATTGCGTTAGCTCCCTTGCCCCCCTCCCGCTGCCGTGTGTCTAAGGCGGCGGGGATGGCGTCGGCGAAAGCAGCTTTTTGCTCTTCGCCCTGTCCCTTCCATCTTGACTAGTGCGAGCCTGCAGCCTTATCTCACGACCGCGTTAGCACTCGCCTTAGGTGAGTGCTAACTATCCGGCGGCCTCGCCGGATGGAGGAACTGTTCTCACCGTTCTCATTCGAGGAAGAAAAAATGGCAAAGTCGAAGTTCCGCCCGCTTCATGACCGCGTGGTCGTTCGCCGGGTCGAATCCGAATCCAAGACCGCCGGCGGGATCATCATCCCGAATACGGCAAAGGAAAAGCCGCAGGAAGGCGAGATCATCGCCGTTGGTTCCGGCGCTCGTGACGAAGCTGGCAAGCTGGTTCCCCTGGACGTCAAGGCTGGCGACCGCATCCTGTTCGGCAAATGGTCGGGCACCGAAGTCAAGCTCAGTGGCGAAGACCTTCTGATCATGAAGGAATCCGACATTATGGGCATCATCGGCTGATTATCGGCCTCACCGTCAACTGAATTCCGGGCTTTATCGCAAGCCCCTGCCAGGAGCTAAAACATGGCTGCCAAAGACGTAAAATTCTCCCGCGACGCCCGTGAGCGCATGCTGCGCGGCGTCAACATCCTCGCCGACGCGGTGAAGGTCACGCTCGGCCCCAAGGGCCGCAACGTCGTCATCGACAAGTCGTTCGGGGCCCCGCGCATCACCAAGGACGGCGTCACCGTTGCCAAGGAAATCGAGCTTGAAGACAAGTTCGAGAACATGGGCGCGCAGATGGTCCGCGAAGTTGCTTCGAAGACCAACGACATCGCCGGCGACGGCACCACGACCGCGACCGTTCTGGCGCAGTCGATCGTCCAGGAAGGCCACAAGGCCGTTGCCGCCGGCATGAACCCGATGGACCTGAAACGCGGCATCGACCTGGCTGTCAGCGAAGTCGTCGCGGCTCTCGGCAAGGCTGCCAAGAAGATCAAGACCTCCGAAGAAGTTGCCCAGGTCGGCACGATCTCGGCCAATGGCGACGAGTCGGTCGGCGCCATGATTGCCGAAGCGATGCAGAAGGTCGGCAACGAAGGCGTCATCACGGTTGAGGAAGCCAAGACCGCCGAGACCGAGCTGGAAGTCGTCGAAGGCATGCAGTTCGACCGCGGCTATCTCTCGCCCTACTTCGTCACCAACGCCGACAAGATGGTTGCCGAGCTCGAGGACGTCTACATCCTCCTGCACGAGAAGAAGCTCTCCAACCTCCAGGCCATGCTGCCGGTTCTCGAAGCCGTCGTGCAGACCTCCAAGCCGCTGCTCATCATCTCGGAAGACGTCGAAGGCGAGGCTCTGGCCACGCTGGTCGTCAACAAGCTGCGCGGTGGCCTGAAGATCGCCGCCGTCAAGGCTCCGGGCTTCGGTGATCGCCGCAAGGCCATGCTGGAAGACATCGCCATCCTCACCGGTGGCCAGGTCATCTCGGAAGACCTCGGCATCAAGCTCGAGAATGTCGGCCTCAACATGCTCGGCCGCGCCAAGAAGGTGTCGATCTCCAAGGAGAACACCACCATCGTCGACGGCGCCGGCAAGAAGGCCGAGATCCAGGGCCGCGTTGCCCAGATCAAGCAGCAGATCGAAGAGACCACGTCGGACTACGACAAGGA
>NZ_JBWLUX010000078.1:0-3224 GCF_057784315.1 Mesorhizobium sp. CNPSo 4684
CCTTGGGGTTGTCGCCGAGACATGCCAACGCGTGATCGTGATGTACGCTGGCCGGATCGTAGAACAAGCGAACGTGATAGATCTGTTCGCGCGTCCCGCGCATCCCTACACCCAGGGCCTCATGCGATCGGTGCCTGATCCGCGGCGCGGGCGTCAGCGGCGCCTTCCAGAAATTCCCGGCATTGTCCCAAGCCTGCGCGAGCCCATTGTCGGCTGCAGCTTTGCGCCTCGCTGCCCGTTTGCGATCGACATTTGCCGCGACAAGACGCCCGCCCTGCGAGATGTCGGGTCGAGCCACGCCGCGGCTTGCTGGCGCGCCGAAGAGGTAATTGGCGCATGAACGATCCTCTGCTGAAAGTCGAAAATCTGACCAAGCACTATCCGCTTGGCTCGGGAATCTTCAAGAAAAGCATTCCTGTGATCCGGGCGGTCGAGGATGTATCCTTCACCGTCGAGGCGGGCGAGACACTCTGCATCGTCGGCGAATCCGGTTGTGGCAAGTCCACCGTGGCGCGGCTCTTGATGCGGCTCGTCGAGCCGACTAGCGGGCGCGTGCTGATCGACGGAACCGACATCGCGGGCCTCAAGAAGGACGCGCTTCACGCCTGGCGCAGGCGGATGCAGATGGTCTTCCAGGACCCGTACTCGTCGCTGAACCCGCGCCTTACTGCCGGACAAATTATCACCGAACCTGTCGAGAACTTTGAACGTCTCAGTCGCAAGCAGCGTCAGGCGCTTGCCGCGGACCTTCTGCGAAAAGTCGGAATGTCGCCGGAGATGATGCACAGGCTCCCGTCCGAATTGTCGGGCGGTCAGCGCCAGCGCCTAGGCATTGCACGCGCCCTATCGCTCAACCCCTCTCTCATCATCGCCGACGAAGCGGTGTCGGCCCTTGACGTCTCCGTACAGGCGCAAATCCTGAATCTGCTTCTGGATCTCCAGCAGCAGATGGGCATCGCCTTCGTCTTCATCTCGCACGATCTTGGCGTCGTGGAGCACATAGCGCATCGCGTTGCCGTGATGTACCTGGGCCGGATCGTGGAGCTCGCCCCGAGTGAGGCGCTCTTCGCGAAACCGGTCCATCCCTACACCGAGGCGCTGATCGCGGCGGCACCCGTGCCGGATCCGACGCGCGTTCGGCTGGAGGCGCCGGTCCAGGGCGAAGTACCAAGTCCGGTCAATCCCCCGAAAGGCTGCGCATTCCATCCGCGCTGCCCCCTTGCTATCGAGCGTTGCTGCATCGAAGTGCCTCCTCTTGTGCCGATGGCCGACGGGCGCGTGGTCGCCTGCCACGTGCGAGCTCCTGCTGCCGATCTCTTGAGTCTGTCGAATGTAATTGCAGGCGATCAAACCGCGCCTGTGTAAAATCATAAAGCTCGATCTTTGGATAGAGAAGACGCTCTGTACTCGCGAAAATGGGAATCACATGGAACATAATGGACCTCATAACGACACCTTTCCGACTGATCACGACGACCGCTTTGACGAGGTTGGCTCGGTTGCGACAAGTGTTGCTGATGGTTTCACAATGGCAGCGGTCGGCGATCTTCTTTATGGGCGCCCTGTAAAAAATGGCAATTATCCGGGTTTGGACGAAGTCTTGAATATTTTCGAGGGCAAAGACGTCGTTTTTGGTAATCTGGAGACCAACATCTTAGAGATTGATTCGAAGGGGTGCCCGCAAGCCGAGTATGGCGGTGCTTATTTGATCAGTGTTCGGGAAGTGGGACCTGATCTGCGCGAAATGGGCTTCAATATGGTCAGTCGTGCGAATAATCATACACTCGACTGGGGTGTAGAAGGCATGCGTGAAACAAGCCGCGCTCTAAATATGAACGGGATTGTCCATGCAGGAGCTGGCGACAATCTGGCTCAGGCCGGTGCCGCCCGGTACCTTGAGACACCACGTGGTAGAGTGGCGCTAGTCTCCTTTGCGGCTACGTTCGAGCCTATGGCGCGTGCTTGCGCGCCTGCAGGCGAGGCTCCGGGCAGACCAGGCCTTAATCCCCTTCGTTTGGCGAGAAGTATTGTGGTCTCACCAGAAATGCTTGAGAACCTGAGGCGCGTAAGAGAAGCGCTTCCATGGTATACTCCTCCGCCCAAAGAGGCTTCGCATGTGGCCATTCAATGGCCATTTGGAGAGGTGGTATTCAAAGCAGGGGAAAAGCCTGGCTACAGCTTTGAACCAAATGCGCGGGATGTCGAAAATATTCTACGCAACGTGCGCCAAGGTAAGCAGTTCAGCGACTTCTGCATAGCCACGAACCACGGGCACGAGCCGGGCGAGTTCAGCCGAGAACCGGCTGACTTCGAACAAGCATTTGCGCGCAAGCTGATCGACGCAGGAGCGGACGCATATATAAATCATGGCCCCCATCACGTCAGAGGTATCGAAATCTACAAGGGGCGACCAATTTTCTATGCCCTCGGTAATTTCTTCAATCAGGACCTAAGGTCCCCAGTGGGTGCCGACATGTTCGACGCGCACGAAAAGGATCCTCGAATTCACACGGATGCTGAGGTAAGCGCTCACGAAATGGCGGTGGGATATCCGTCAGCAGAGGGATTTATTCCGCTTCGCGACGCAGAGTTCTACGAAGGCGTCGTCAGCGTGAGCCGTTTCGAGGAAAACCAGCTGGCCGAGATTCGGCTCTATCCAATTGAGCTCCGCCGGACCGCCAGGTTTGCCAACCGCGGTGTGCCACGCTTGGCACCGTCGCCGCAAGGGCAGTCAATCCTCAGGAGAATTCAGGAACTTTCTGAACCATTCGGCACTACAATCGAGATCGACAACTGCGTCGGGACGATCCGCCTGCAGCCAAGCTCGATCCCACAAAGCTAGCCTGAAGCAATAGCCGACCGCACACACAACGGCGAGGTGAAGCGCGCGTTCGAACTGGCCCTTGTTTGCCCATCAGAAGAATAGGCTTCATTTCACCCGAATTAGTTTTCTGGCGCATTTGTTTCAGCGATCTCAATTGATTGGCGCCAAAGTGGAGCCGCCATCCTATTGTATAGCAACCGAAGTACTCGCCTCCGACGTGCAGGCCTAGGAAGTAACGACGCCCTATGTCCTCAACGCCAGGGCTGATTGCAATAACATAATGATCGAGGATGAGATGCCGACGGAGATGCGTGTGATTGACCCGAGGGGCTTACCGGCCTTAAAATGGCGGTGCATTGGACCCACCAGAGGCGGCCGCGTTGTGGCGGTCGCGGGCGAT
>NZ_JBWLUX010000079.1:0-3143 GCF_057784315.1 Mesorhizobium sp. CNPSo 4684
AGCGGGGAGGTCCTCATCAACGATGAGCGTGACACAGCTGGGTTGGGGCCAGCGAAGAGGCCGAGGACCCTGGACAATCTACACGGTCTTGCCATTGAGCGGCAGCTGAGCGAGATCGCCAATTCAGGTGGAATTAGAGCAATGCCGGCGGCCTCGACACTGCAACCGTCTCAGACAGCTGGAGTTTTGACAGGGCGGAGCAAGCAGCCTCTTTATTCCGAGGACGTAGGCCTTATTTCGGGCTTTGAGAAGGCCCTCTTCGAGGGTAAGGCCGCCAATCACACCGTCAATGCCTATGTATATTCTCTTCGCAGCTTCGGGCGCTGGCTCTTCGCAAATAACAAAGATCCGATTGCTGCTCGGCTCGACGATCAATCGCTGACCGATGATGCGAGCGAGGCCATGGAAAAGGGTTATCACGGGAGACTCCCTGCGGCAATAGACCATCTCCGGACCTTCCAGGAGACGGGCCGCGTGCTGATCACAAGCCCCGCTGAGCTAAATCCTCACCCCCAGGATCTGGCTCTCATCAAAGAGTACAGAAACGACGCAGCGACAAGGACCGGCAGGTCTGTTCTTCGCAGTTTCAGCGACTACCTGCGTAGAAATAACAAGCCGGGCATTGCTGGTCGGCTTTCCGGCACGTCATTGGATGGCGATGTCGAGCGCTATCGGAAAGACGGCGGTGATCGGAATATCGGTGCCGCACTGGCTGATCTGCGAAAATCGCAAGCAGGCGCTAAAGCGATGGAGCTCGAGCGCCATATCCTCCCCGTTCCTGATCCCGAAAACGCGCCGCGGATGGAGCCAATGTCCGTCGGCGCCGCTGCGCAGCAAAGCTGGCCAGAGGAGCTGCCTCCCGTAGAAAGCTACGACCAGGATTTGCTTTGGGAGATGATAGACAAATCCGGCCCGTCGTCTCCCGAGCCAGCCGCGCGCCATGACCAGTCTTCGGATCGAGCGTCCATTCGTCCCTTGAACTCGGGCTACGACCCCCAGCAGTTCCCCGACAAGCCGATGGGTGCATTTGCCAGCAGCAACCTCCTGCCAAGCGAGGAGGTCCTCATCAACGATGAGCGTGACACAGCTGGGTTGCGGCCAGCGAAGAGGCCGAGGCCCCTGGACAATCCAGACGGTCTTGCCATTGAGCGGCAGCTGAGCGAGATCGCCAATTCAGGTGGAGCAATACCGGCGTCCTCGACACTGCGGCCGGCTCAGTCAGCTGGAGTTCGGATAGGGCGGCGCAGGCAGCGTCTTTATTCCGAGGACGCTCACCTTATTTCGGGACTTGAGAAGGCAGTCCTCGGGGGCAACGCCGCCAACCGCACTGCCTACAACTATGTATATTGTCTTCACAGGTTCGGGAGCTGGCTCTTCGCAAATAACAAAGATCCGATTGCTGCTCGGCTCAACGAGCAATCGCTGACCGATGATGTGCGCGAGGCCATCGAAACGGGTCATAATGGGAGACTCCGTCCGGCAATAGACCATCTCCGGACCTTCCAGTCGGCGGGCGGAGTGGTGCCGATCACAGGCCGCGCTGAGCTAAATCCTCACCCCCAGGACGTGGCTCTCATCAAAGAGTACAAAAACGAAGCTGCGACAGGGACCCGCAGGGCGTATGCAACTGTTCTTCGCAATTTCAGCGACTATCTGCGTGAGAACAACAAGCCGGGCATTGCTGCTCGGCTTTCCGGCACGTCGTTGGACGGCGATGTCGAGCGCTATAGGAAGGACGGCGGGGGCAATCGGAAAATCGGTGCCGCACTGGCTGATCTGCGAAAATCGCAGGCAGGCGCTAAAGCGATGGAGCTCGAGCGCCATAACCTCCCCGTTCCTGATCCCGAAAACGCGCCGCGGATGGAGCCGATGCCCGTCGGCAGCGCCGCTGCGCAGCACAGTGTGTCGCAGGGTGCGGGCAGGTGGCCAGAGGAGCTGCCTCCCGTAGAAAGCTACGATCAGGATTTGCTTTGGGAGATGATGGACGAACCCGGCCCGTCGTCATCTCTCCAGCCAGCCGAACGCCTTCAGTCAACTGGAGTTTTGATAGGGCGGAGCAAGCAGCCTCTTTATTCCGAGGACGCTCGCCTTATTTCGGGGCTTGAGAAGGGCCTCCGCCACGGCAATGCCGCCGATGGCACTGCCGGCGCCTATGTACATTCTCTTCGCAGCTTCGGGCGCTGGCTCTTTGCAAATAACAAAGATCCGTTTGCTGCCCGGCTCAACGACCAGTCGCTGACCGATGATGCGCGCGAGGCCATCGAAAAGGGGCATCACAAACGACTCCTTACGGCAATAGACCATCTGCGAACCTTCCAGTCGACGGGCGGAGTGGTGCCGATCACAGGCCGCACTGAGCTAAATCCTCACCCCCAGGACGGGGCTCTCATCAAAGAATACAAAAACGAAGCAGGGACATCGACTAGCAGGTTGTATGCAGCTGTTCTTCGCAGTTTCAGTGACTATCTGCGTGAGAGCAACAAGCCGGGCATTGCTGCTCGGCTTTCCGGCACGTCATTGGACGGGGATGTCGAGCGCTATAGGAAGGACAGCGGGGGTAGTCGGCATATCCGTGCCGCACTGGCTGATCTGCGAAAATCGCAGGCAGGCGCTAAAGCGATGGAGCTCGAGCGCCATATCCTCCCCGTTCCTGATCCAGCAAAAGCGGTCCGGATGGAGCCGATGCCCGTCGGCAGCGCCGCTGTTCAGCACAGCGCGTGGCAGGGCGCGGGCAGATGGCCAGCGGAGCTGCTGGCTCCTGTAGAAAGCTACGACCAAGATTTGCTTTGGGAGATGATGGACGAACCCGGCCCGTCGTTATCTCTCGAGCCAGCCGCGCGCCATGACCAGTCATCGGATCCCCGAGAGTCCGTTCGTCACTTGAACTGGGGCCACGACCCCCAGCAGTTCCCCGACAAGCCGATGGGTGTATTTGCCAGCAGCAACCTCCCGCCAAGCGAGGAGGTCCTCATCAACGATGAGCGTGACACAGCGGGGTTGCGGCCAGCGAAGAGGCCGAGGACCCTGGACAATCCAGACGGCCTTGCCATTGAGCGGCAGCTGAGCGAGATCGCCAATTCAGGTGGTCGCCTGATGTCGTCGGCGGACCCCGTCCATCAACTGGGTGCATTGCCATCGCAGGC
>NZ_JBWLUX010000080.1:0-3005 GCF_057784315.1 Mesorhizobium sp. CNPSo 4684
ACCCAGCGCGCCACGATCTTGGCCGACACGCCGTAGACGCGCGCCGCATGGGCTTGGGAAAGAGCGCCTTCTATCACCGACAGTGCCATCTCCTCTCGACGCAGCGGCGTTAGACGGGCATTCTTGTGGATGTTCATTCGGACCCTCCGGTGGATGCTGAAGCGTGGTAACTCCAGTCTCCTCGGTCCGGTCCGAATGGACAACCTCCCGAAAGCTCACAGCTAGCGCACCTGGTCGAGCAGGCGCTTGCATTCGAGGAGGTCGAACAGCGCCTCCTGCAGCAAGGCGCGGTTGTCGCGCGACAGTTTCGACGTGCCGGGCTGGACGGGACCTTCCTCGTCGGTTTTGCCCAGGCCGAAAAAGCGGCGGCTGGGTTTTACCTTGGGCTGGCCGACCAGCATCTCGTCATCCATGCCGCGCGGCTGCGCCGCCGGCGTCAGCGGCACCTGATCGGCCTGCCTGCGCTGCGAGATCGCCTCGACGGCTGCCATGTCGCCATTGCCGATCGCAACCAGGAAATGGTTGCCGTTCTCGCGCAGCAGTTTTTGCACGCCCTTGATCGTGTAACCCTGGTCATAAAGCATGTGACGGATGCCCTTGATCAGTTCGACATCCTGCGGCCGGTAATAGCGGCGGCCGCCGCCGCGCTTCATCGGCTTGATCTGGTTGAAACGGGTTTCCCAGAAGCGCAGCACGTGCTGCGGCAGATCGAGATCCTCCGCGACCTCGCTGATGGTGCGGAAAGCGTCGGGGCTCTTGTCCATGGGCGAAATCCTCACGCTGGACGGCGATCCAGCCTAGTCTGCCGAATCGGGTATCATTTCAGCGGTTTATGAAACAACATTCAAGCCCGGCGTCAAACCGGCGGCCGTTTTCAACCGAAGGTTTGCGTGACAAGCCTTTTTCCGATCAACAGCGGGCCAGGCTGGAGAAGTCGGACGGGCAGAAGAAGACCCGGCAATGTCTGCCAAGCAACAGCACTCGAAAGGGTCAATTCTCATGGAAGGCGAACGGATTTTGCAGGACGGGATTATCTCTTTGCGTTGGGAGGGGGAGCCATCATTCCCGGAACAATGTCCGTGTTCTGAGCCACCTTTATTCGCCAGCCCGTCCGTTCTTCCTTCACAATCAGAAGCAGGATACCTTTTCGGACTCCAGCGGACGAGCCGTCCGGGGCGGATGCGCCGGTCAGCGTCCATGTGTAGTGAACGGCATTAAGACCAGGCGCTAGTTCAACAACCGACGAGACGTCGCCGTCCAATTGGCTATCACGAAACATACTTTCATGCGTCGCGCGGTGCGCGCCTTCGATCTCTGCGCGGTTCTTCCACCACATACCTACGACATTGACGAAGTTTGCATCGTCGGCGAATAACGCTGCGAAATCGTCCATATCGTGCCGATTCCAAGCATCGGCAAAGGCAGTCGCGACATCCTCAGGTTTGCTGACCGCCGACCTCACGCCCAATTTCCTCCGTGCTCTTTCCGCTAAGCTATAGGAGTTCGAGCCGGACGGCGACAAGCGCGAACTCAGATTTCAAACTGAGACACTACTAAGGTTTGTGTATCCTTGACGCAATTTCCTAGGAAAGCGCTACGCACTTTTCCTGGAATTGCTGCAGAAGATTTATTTGCCGCCCTTGGCCTTGCTGTTCTGGTGCGAGCGCAGGATACGGCTCTTCAGCACATTCGACGACTTGAAGGTCATCACCCGGCGCGGCAGGATCGGCACTTCCTCGCCGGTCTTTGGATTGCGGCCGATGCGTTCGTTCTTGGAACGGACATGGAAGGTGGCGAAGGACGACAGCTTCACCGTCTCGCCGCGCACGATGGCTTCGCAGATTTCGTCCAGCACCGCCTCGACGAGTTCTGCCGATTCAGTGCGCGACAAGCCGACCTTACGATAAACAGCTTCGGCAAGGTCGGCGCGCGTAAGTGTCTTTCCCCCCATGCGACCGTCCCATCAGTTCAAAAACATAAATCGATACAAGCAAAGGCAGAACCTAAGTAATTGATCCGGCAAGGTCAAGGACCGAACCGGACCGCTCGGCACTTACCAGCGAACCAGAACCGCGCCCCAGGTGAAACCGCCGCCCATCGCTTCCAGCAGCACGAGGTCACCCTTCTTGATACGGCCGTCGGCGACGGCCACCGAAAGCGCCAGCGGCACGGAGGCAGCCGAGGTGTTACCGTGCAAGTCGACGGTGACCACCACCTTTTGCTCAGTAATCCCGAGCTTCTTGGCCGAAGCGTCAATAATGCGTTTATTGGCCTGGTGCGGCACGAACCAGTCGAGGTCGGCGGCGGTGATGCCGGCCTGCGAAAACGTTGCCTCGATGACGTCGGTGATCATGCCGACGGCGTGCTTGAACACTTCGCGGCCCTCCATCCTGAGATGGCCGACCGTGCCGGTGGTCGATGGACCGCCATCGACGAAAAGCTTGTCCTTGTGGACGCCGTCGGAGCGCAGACTCATCGCCAGTACGCCACGGTCGGCAATGCCGCCGGTGCCTTCATCCGCTTCCAGCACCAGCGCGCCGGCGCCGTCGCCGAACAGGACGCAGGTCGAGCGATCGCTCCAGTCGAGGATGCGGGAAAAGGTTTCCGCGCCGATCACCAGCACGCGTTTGGCGAGGCCGCCTCTGATGTAGAGGTCGGCGGTGGTCACCGCATAGACGAAGCCCGAGCACACCGCCTGCAGGTCGAAGGCAAAGCCATGATGCATGCCGAGCCGGTTCTGGACATCGACGGCGGTCGCCGGGAAGGTGTTGTTGGGCGTCGAGGTCGCCAGCACGATCAGGTCGATGTCTGCGGGCGTCAGGCCGGCGCTGTCGAGTGCCGCGCGCGCGGCCGCCTCGCCGAGCGATGCCGTCGTTTCGTCATCGGCGGCGATATGGCGTTGGCGGATACCGGTGCGCTGGGCGATCCACTCGTCGGAGGTCTCGACCATGCCTTCGAAATCGGCATTCTTCATGATGCGGCGGGGCAGAGGGGGGGGGGGGGGG